>DASUWY010000089.1 GCA_036378175.1 Thermoleophilaceae bacterium | reverse complement strand
ACTACCGGCTGGTGTTCGAAAAGCGCGGCTCATCCGAGGCCAGCGCCGACGTCGCGTAAGCAGGTGGTGGACATGGTGGAGGCCGATGTTGTCCCTTCAGGGGCGCCGACATCGATCGCTGCTAGTCACGGGTGGACTCTGGAGCCGCGTACGACTCACCTCTAGAGGGTGACTCGGTCCCGCGTGCGATCGCGTCCGCGCGATCATTCGCCGCCAGCTTTCGCGCGTCCTTCTTGGCTTGCTTCTCGATCCGTCGCTCGCGGAGCTTCGCTTCGCGGAAGCGCTTTGAGGTCGTGGTCTTCTGCTTGCCACTCGAGCCCATGCCTGTCCGTTCTTTGTCGGGGAGAGCCCGGAGGACGTCGTCGATGACGGCCAGGCGGGCTCGAATACGTTGGAGGGCCGCCGACGCGACCCTCTCAACCGAGCCTGTGGGGTGGCGCTAGAGCGGCTGTACGTTGACGGCCTTGGGCCCCTTGTCGCCGGCCTCCGCGTCGTAGGAGACCTTTGCCCCCTCGCGCAGCGACTTGAAGCCGTCGCCGGCGATGCCGCTGTGATGGACGAAGAGGTCCTTGCCGGGCTCGTCAGGGGTGACGAAGCCGAAGCCCTTGTCGTCGTTGAACCACTTCACGGTTCCTGTTGCCATGTCTTCCTCCGATGTATGTCGACCCTAGCAGTAACCAGGGCTCCCAACCCGGCGACTACTGCTGCGGGCTTCGCTTATCCAGACGAGCACGGGCCGCTCGCTTCAACTCCCGCAGGAAGCTCTTGCGACTGGCCGCCGAGTCCTGATTTCCCATCACGCCCTTCCCGCCGGAGGGAGGTGGCTGCTGCTGCGGATCGCGCCTGTCAGTCAAGGCTTGGGCCTCGCGACCGCGGGATTCGGTACTGCCGCACGCACGCCGCAGACGGCGCTCGACAGGCAGTCGGCTCCCGCCCACGCTGCGAAGAACGGCACGCTCAACATCGTGCGCGGAGCCCCGGAGTCGGCTAAACGTGCGATGGGTTCCTCCTCCATTGCGGCTCCTCTACGGACAAGCACGCCGGAGGATCAGAGGAGACAGGAGAACCCAGGGGCGAGCGGCTGGATCGAGTCTAGCTCGTCGGCCGCAGTGGTCTAGCATTGGTGGATGCCCGCCCGCCGGGTGGTCACCTTCCTCCGCCTCCCG
This sequence comes from Thermoleophilaceae bacterium, assembly GCA_036378175.1. Taxonomy (GTDB): domain Bacteria; phylum Actinomycetota; class Thermoleophilia; order Solirubrobacterales; family Thermoleophilaceae; genus JAICJR01. The sequence continues at coordinate 3,573 of DASUWY010000089.1, read as the reverse complement.
CGGGACGCGCGGCAAGCGAGAAGGGAGGCGGTTACTTCCGTGCGGGAGCCGATGCAGCAGCCACCGCCGGGTGTCGCGCCTCCTGCGCCCTCCTGTGGAATCGCACTCAGGAAGCACGAATGGATGGCTCATGATCGACGCACCAGGCGAGCAATCGGACGCTGGGCACGCCAAGTCGGCCCGCGGCGAAGCCGCATACAAGGAGCACTTGCAGGCAATCGCAGCCAAGAACGACCGGGCGCGCGCGGCCGGTAGGGCGGAGCGGCGCGAGCGGGAGGAGCAAGCCGCGACGCAACGGAGGATCGACGAGATGCGGACGGAAGCGGACCTCGCCCGCACGCTAGACGCGCGTTTCCGCTAGTCCGAGGAGGGCGACCCGCGGTCCGGCCGAAGCCTTCTACATCCCTTCGCTGGATTCGCCTTCGGCAAGTTCGGCCGGCCGGCCGTCGGGCTCGAGGATGAATACCTCGACCCCGAGGTCGGGGTTGGCGTGGTTGTCGCTCATGAAGCCGATCACCGTCCGTCCGGTCAGCTGCTCGATCATGCTGGTCGCCTCGGGCCGCATCACTTCCTGAAACCGCCGCCGGGTGAGGAGGACGTCTTCCCCGTAGCCGGCTTTCACGAGCGTCCGCTCCCCGGTCGTGAGCGTGTCGGCGATCATGACCAGCACGTGGTCGCGCCCGATCGTCGTCCGCGCCTTGGTCGGTCCTCTGCCGGTGGTGCGCCGCAAGATCTGCACCATGCCGTTGGAGATCGCGACCGAGAGCTCACCGCCGGTCGGTCGTGCTGGGCGTTCGCTGGCCATCGCCAGCTCCTCTCCGGTTCTCCTGGTCGAAAGTGCACCCGCGCGCGCAAGCCAGGAGAACAAGGAACCCGAACGAACGGTGTGCCGCGCACGTTACTCGCGCACGCGCCCACGTCAAGTTCCCCCGCTTCGGACGGCATCGGGGCCATAACGCAGGGACTTGTGGAACCGTCGTGCTCCGGGACCTGACCGGCGGTGCTACGGTTCGCGACGGGTCCTGCTACCGGGATCGCACGCTTGGCTTAGACGAGGCCTTACTGAGCCGTCCGGCGACCGCTTCGAAGCTGAAGCGGGTGCTTGGCCCTTAGGGCGGTCGCCGGATCGGTCGGTGGGTGGCCTCCGGGTGTGGGGCCCGATTCGGTCCGCGTCCGACCGCCACGGCGAACTCGGAGGGCAGGTTGGCGCGGGGTCGCGCGCCCGCCGGGAGTCACCGCCGTTCGCGCATCCGAGCATCGTCAGGTCCGCGCAAGGCAAGGCGGGTCGGAGCAGGTACGAGACGCGCGCGCCGACCAGGCATAAACGCACGCCGACAAGGGGGCCGGGGCGGAAGCGGTGGCGCTGGTTGGGCGTCTGCCTCCCCGTTGATTGTCGGTCGGTGAGGAGGTCAGCTGCCGCCACCGGCGGATCGTGCCGCGTACCCTCCGTCCGGCGGGGCGCGCCGTCCGGGGAGCGTCACCGCCCCGGCATGTCTCACCATACGCTCATCCGCCGCTCTTCGCCCGGCCGACGCCCGCAGTCGTGCGGGTTGTTTGGCGGTGTCGGGTTGGCCTAGGGCGCGGTTTCGGGCTCGAAGCCGCGCATGTCCGTGCGTTCCTCTCCGAGCAGGAAGAACTCGACCGCGACGTCGGCCTCGAGGTTGGTCTCGCTGAGGAACGCCCTGACCACGCGGCCGGTGGCCTGCTCGACGATGCCCTTGAAGTCGTCGCCCATCGTCTGCTGGAAGCGCCGGCGGATCTGTTGGATCGCCTCGATCTCGCCTCGATCCACGAGCGTGCGCTCCGCCTTGGTGAAGGTTTCCTCCAGCACCACGACGACAACGTCCTCGGTGATGTAGGCCTTGGCCTTGGTCGGCCCCCGGCCGTAGTACTCGCTGTGGAGACGCACGATCTGCGTGGCGATCTCCGCCCGCGCGTCACCGATGCTCTTTCTGCGCCCTTCCATCAAACCGGTCCACGAAATGCTAGAAGAGAGCTCGCCCGGCCGCAAGCCGACGCGGCGTCCTCGAGCCCCGTTCCAGCGCGATGCCGGCCCGGGCGCTCGGGTCCGCCGCGCCGGTGCCGTGAATCTACCCGCGCAGGCGCGGCGAAGGTCTGGTCTCAGGAGCCTCCGGGTACGCTGTCAGTGACCACCGACGCCTTTCATTTGCGCACGCTCGTCGGCTGCCACACGCCGCGGGCGGTCGCGGGGGAGCTCGCCGGAGACTTCTATGCGGGACGCGCTTGCGGACCCCCCGGAGGGACCGATCGAATGCCCTACTACCGCTGTCCCGAGTGCGCCCTGACCGCGCAGAGCACGACAGGCCGGTTCACGGCAAAGTCCTGCCCGCGGTGCGGTGTCCCGCTCGTGATTACCGATCGCGTCTACGCGTCAGAGCGGAGGCCGGCGGCGATTAGCCGCCGCTTTGCCGCGGAGCCGCGGGCGGCTCACGCCGCTCGCCGCACGCTCGCACCGCTCCGCTCCGAGTTAAGCCCAGCTCAGTTCTATCTGGCCGGGCTGCTGACCACCGAGCTGATCGCAAACGCCGTCCAACACGGCGGCGGGGTCACGCGCGCCAACGTTCGCCTCGAGGTCGCGCTTACCGACGACCAGCTCCGGATCGAGGTCGGCGACGACGGCCGCGGCTTTGTGCCCGCACCCCGCCCGCCCGGCGCACCACTCGATTCGCACTGGGGCCTGCACCTCGTCGAACAGCTCGCCGACCGCTGGGGAGTCACAGCCGAACCCGAAACCACGGTCTGGTTCGAGCTCGTGCTGGAGCACGGCGCCCACGGCGCGAACGGGACTTCACCCGAAGGGATCGCTGTAATCGACTAGCTCGGCGCGACCCACGCGTCCGCCTTACGTCAACCCAGCGGGGCGCGGCGGCGGGCCGGCGGCCTGAGCGCACCGATCTCGGGCATCCGTGCGGCCGCGCGGCAGCCCGAGCTAAGTAGCGCGATCACCATCACGCAGGTCTTTCGGCGAAAGAACAAGGTGATCTGCTTCTAGGCAGAAGCGCGACCGGCGGCCGGTTGAGCTGACCAGCGGCATCCCCACCCTCCCTGGGCTCGGCTGTGGGTGCTGTTCGTCTGCACCCCAGCTTTCGGCGCCTGCGGCTGCGCGCAAGCCGCTCACTGCGTTCGGGCGTCCCCTGCGGGGTTGGCGCTTCGCCGCTGTGTTGGCGCCGGTCTTGGGCTGCGTCAACGCACCCAGCCCGCCAGCAGGCGGGGGTGAGGAGAACGCACCATGAACAGCATCAACCTCGTCGGCCGCCTGACCCGCGACCCCGAGCTGCGCGAGACCAAGGGCGACACCAAGGTCGCCGGCATGCGCCTCGCAGTGCCGCGCCGTGCCAAGAACGGCGAGCAGCAGGCCCCGGTCTACGTCGACCTGACGGTCTTCGGCAAGCTCGCCGAGAACTGCGCCGAGTACCTCGCCAAGGGCCGCCGCATCGGCGTCTCAGGCCGGCTCGAGTACAGCGAGTGGACCGACGCCGACGGCGGCAAGCACTCCAAGCACGAGGTGATCGCCGACCAGGTCGACTTCCTCGACGCGCCGCAGAACGGCAC
>DASUWY010000088.1 GCA_036378175.1 Thermoleophilaceae bacterium | reverse complement strand
CCGCCGCCGCGGGCCGGCAGCTCGGGGCCATCGTCGCTTCGGGCGATCGCACCGCCGAGCTGCGCGGGATCGCGGTCCCGACCCTCGTCATCCACGGAAAGAAGGACCGGCTGGTACGACCGTCGGGCGGCAAGGCAACCGCCCGGGCGATCCCCGGCGCCCGGCTGATGCTCGTGGACGGCATGGGGCACGACCTGCCGGAACGCGCGTGGCCGCGGCTGATCGACTCGATAGCGGAACACGCGCATACGGCCGATCGCGCGCGAGCACCCGTGGCCTGACGCGCGGATGCGGAGCCTCAGCTAACTCAGTTCCAGCAACCACCTCCCGCACCAGCCTCGCGCGCCTCCAGCGCCATCAGAAACCCAAGCGCTTCCCGCCGCTGCTCCTGCGCGCTCACAAAAGACCACGCGTACAGCCACAGCGCCGACTTGTGGTGCTCGTCCAGCCCGCTGGCTTCGATTACCTCCTCCTCGACGCGCTCGAAGGGCTCGCCTCGCCTTAGTCGCGCGTGGACGGTCTCGAGTAGTCCTGCGACCGTTGCCATCCGTGCCTCTCTTCCTTTGCGCCTCCGGGGTTAGCTGACGGGCTCGCGCGGAAAGAGGGTCGCGCTACGCAATCTGAGCGATTCGCCCCGACGAACTGGGTCCCCCGGCCGCCCCAGCCGCCAGGCGGCGGCATCAAGGCGGTTCGGCGTGGGTCGTTGTTTGGGGTACGCACGCGCGTTCTACCGCATCTGCTGGGCATGGCCGGACCAATCCCAACGCCTTGCCTCCAAATTGCGGGGTGAACGGCACAGACCGGCGCCGAATGTGACATTGGTTACAGATCTCGTGCAAGACGCGCCAACTCCCTTGCACGGCCACACCGGCACGGGCATAGTCGGCAGCACAGGAACGCAACATGGACTCGCAGCTCGAAGTGGCCCCCGCGCGTCCCGACGGCCGTCCGACTGAAGCGGAATCTCCCGCCTGGCAGCGCCTCGAGAATCAGATTGGCTGGTACGGGCGCAAGAGCGCCTACAACCAGCGGCAGTTCAAGGCGGTGAAGGTCGGGCAGATCGTCGTGGCGGCGCTGGTGCCCGTGCTCGCCGCGATCGCCGGCGCCCCGCGCTGGTCGCTCGGCGCCCTGGGCGCGGTGGTGGTGATCCTCGAGGGCTTCCAGCAGCTCTTCCAGTACCAGCAGAACTGGATCACCTACCGCTCCACCTGCGAGGCCCTCAAGCACGAGAAGTTCCTCTACCTGGCCGACGCCGGCCCGTACGCACACACGCGCCGCAAGAACGCTCTGCTCGCCGAGCGGGTTGAAGGCCTCGTCTCTCAGGAGCACGCGCGCTGGACGAGCGGCCAGGAGGAACTCCTAAAACGCGAACAGGCGGAGGCCCAGTAAACGATGGGCGGAATCTTCATCAGCTACCGGCGGCTCGAATCGAGCGGCTACGCGGGCCGGATCAGCGGGATCCTGGCGTCTCGCTTCGGCTCGCAGAACATCTTCATGGACGTGACCGGCATCGGCGCCGGCAGGAAGTTCCGGGAGGTGATCGACGAGGCGCTCAACGCCTGCGACTACTTCCTCGCGGTGATCGGTCCCCAGTGGACCACGGTGAGGAACGAGAAGGGCACGCCGCGGCTGCACGATCCTGACGACCACGTTCGGCGCGAGGTGGGCGCCGCGCTGGCCAGGCCGGACGTGAACGTGATCCCCGTCCTCGTGGGCGACGCTCGCATGCCCGCCTACGACGAGCTCCCTCCAGACCTCGTGGACCTGCGCGCCTGGCAGGCGGTCGAGCTGAGCGAGCGTCACTGGGACGAGGACATGGCTCAGCTCGTGAAGGATCTCGGCGGGAGGAGCGACCCGACCCCGAAACCCGTCGATCCCCGCCCGGCCGCCATCCCACTCGTTGCGGTGGCACTCGGGCTGCTCGTCGCGGCCGGCCCCGCGTATGCCGCCTACAAGGCCGGTCTGACGGTGAAGAAGAACACCGACGCGGAGACCGTGGCGCACTTCGCCGCCGGCTGGACCGGATTCTGGGCCGTGCTGTCCGCCGTCGTGGCCGCCGTGGTCGCGGCCGTCGGGGCCGACCGGCGGCAGATCGTGCCGCAGGCCGTCCGCGGGCTGCTTCTCGGCGCGCTGGCAGGCGCACTCGGCGGCGCCGTGAACGGCCTATTCCGGGTGCACGGAGGGAACCTGAAACCGGGGATCATCCTCGGCTTCGCTGTTACGGGCGCCGTGTTCGGGCTGTCGCGAATCGCAGGAAGATCGCTCGCGATCGGCATGGTCGGCGGTGCCGCGGCGGGCGCGCTCGGCGGCTTTCTCGTGGCGGGCAATATCGACGGGTTCATGTCGCAGGCCCTGCCCGCGGCGCTGATCCTGATGGGAATCGCCGTGCTCCAGACGGTCAGCGCACCGGCCGAGAAGCCCGCGCCCGCGCTCACCCCGCTGCAGCGGCTCGAACGGCACTAGCCGCACCCACGGCGATCCGATCCGAACCCCCGGCGGGTTCTAGTGTCGAAGAGGGATCGCTTCCATGCCTTCGTTCGACAGGCACGACGGCCGGTGGACCCGGCGGCAGCTGCTCCTGAGATGCGGTGGGCTGGCTCTCGCTGGTTTGGGTGCTGCTGAGCTCGCCGGGCGAGGCGGGCGGCACGTGACGCCCGCGCCGCCGCCGGGGCCCGCGGCCGTAGCACCGCCGCGCTGCGTCACCCTCGGCGCAGACGGGGTCATCAATCCGGGGTCGAGCCAGGACTACCGGAACTGCCGCGCGTTTCTGCTCGACACAGGCACGAGGTGGGCTCGCCTGTGGGCTGACTGGCCCAGCCTGCAGCCCGAGGCGGACCGTGCGCCTGATGCGGGCAGTGGGGCGTGGCGCGTGCGGGAGCTCGACCGGCAGATCGCTCAGGCGAATGCCGATGGGGTGAAGCTCATTCTCACCTCGTATCGCTTCCCGACCTGGGCCAACGGCGCACTCGGCGGGGTGAAGGATCCGCTCCTCAAGCTGCCGCCCGACCTGACGCCGGCGAGCCCCTGGGCTAACTGGATCGGTTTCTTCGTGAAGCGCTACGGCCGGTCGATCGCGGCGCTGGAGGTGGTGAACGAGCCGAACGAGCAGGTCTGGCCGCTCACCGGCGTCCACAAGGCGGTCGCGCAGATGTTCCAGACGGCCCAGGCCATAACAACCGCCAACGGCTCGACTCCGCTCCTGCTCGGGCCGGCCACGTCGGACACGCGGCAGGCGGGAATCCCCTACGACACGTTCACGAAGAACCTGCTCGACGAGCTCGATCGGATCGGGTTCCTGCCCGGCCGGAACTTCGCCTGGTCCCACCACAACTACACGGACGTCGAGCAGGACGAGGCGCACGGAGTGAAAACCACGCGCGAGCTACTCACAAACCGCTGGGCCGGCTGGCCGCATGCGGACGCGTCAGACCCGGTGATCCTCATCCCAGAGGGCGGCGCCCGGCTCAGCAAGCTCGCGACCATCTACAGGACGTCCGAGACCCGCGCCCTCCAGGCCAAGCTGATCAACCGCAACTGGGAGCGCATGGCGAAGCAACCCGGCGTGGGCATGCTCGGCCAGTACCTCTTCTACTCGGACCCGCACTTCGACTGCGGGCTGTGCGACCCGGATGGAGCCAAGCGGCCGGCGTTCGGCGCCTGGGCCGCGCTGCCACAAGGCATGTGATCATTCCCCGCCTCTTGACCAAGGGCTTAACGTCCTAGACATACGCGCCTGTGGCGCGGCGCCGCGGGCGATTGAGCTTGTTGAGGAGGACGTCCCATGGGCCCGGAGACTCGCGGCAGTGATCAGGAGAAGGTGCCGGCCGAGGTGGCCACCGAGAACGGCGCTGAGGCGACGGCGGAGCGAGAGTCGCGGCCGGCGCGGCGCTTTCCCAGCTCGCGGCTCACCGCGGGCGAGCGCGAGCAGATCAGGGAGCACGCTCGCGATGTGAGCTTCCCCGTGGGGATGCGCGGCTATGAGCGGCACGCCGTGGATCGCTACGTGGAGCAGGTGAATCGGCTGATCGCGGAGCTGGAGATGTCGGCGTCGCCGGAATCGGCCGTTCGGCATGCGCTCGAAGAGGTGAGCGAGGAAACGCGCGAGCTCCTGCAGCGCGCGCACGAGGCCGCGGACGACATCACCTCGCGGTCGCGCACCCGGGCGGACGAGCGGCTCGAGCAGGCCGAGCAGGAGGCAGCGCACGTGCGCGCCGCGGCCACGGACGAGGCCCTCGAGATGCGGCAGGCGGCGGAACGGGACACCACCGCGCTGCGCAACACGGCTCAGCGCGAGGCCGCGGAGATGCTGGAGAAGGCGCGGCGCGAGGCGCAGGAGCTACTCGACACCACGGCTCATGAGGCGCAGGCCGCGCGCGAGGCCGCCGACACCTACGGGCGCGACCTCTACCGCAGCACCGAGTTCCTCTGGCACGAACGCCGGCGGCTCGTGGACGACGTGGGCTCGGTGGGACAGCAGCTCGTGGACATCGCCGCGGCGGAGCGGCGGCGCTTTGAGCGGCTGCCGGAGGCGATGAACGGCCAGCTCGAGGAGCCCGAGCCGGCCTGAGACGCCCGGCGCCCGGCCGCCTTCCGCGGGCCGGGCGCCGTTCTCCCCCGTTGCGCGCCCCCTAAAGCTCGAACCAGACGCAGGTCCGGCCCGACGAGGTGTGAATGCCCCAGCGCTCCGCGACCTCCTCGACGAGCACCAGGCCGTAACCGGTGGTCCTGCTCGGATCCGAGACCGGGCGACGCCACGCGAACCCCGCGCCGTCGTCCCGGACCTCCACGCGCACGCGTTCTCCGCCCTCCCAGATGTCCACCGCGACCTCGTCCGTCTGGCTGCGAGAGCCGTGGATCACGGCGTTGTTCACCAGTTCCGTGAGGAGCAGCAGTCCGTCGCGCCCCAGGTGCTCTTTGAGGCCGTTCGGCGCGTTCGCGACCGCTCGGCGCGCCTCGCGCGCCGCTGCTGCCGCGGCTGGGATCGACATCGAAAGACGGCGTTCGAAGCATGTTTCGAGCTGTGTCTGCGGGCCAGGAGTGCGAGACATGCCCGTTGAGACGCGGAACCCGCCCACGGGTTGGCAAGACCCCGAATTTTCTTAGGGCTACGGCTTCTTCCCGCCGGGCGGGCCGTTTCCCTGGCTGTGCTGCTCGGCCGGTGGGGGCAGGCCGTCAGGTCCCTTGCAGTGCCCCCAGCCGTTCCCGCCGCCCTGTCCGTTCGATCCACACGAGGTGGACGGCGGGGGCGCGGGCGGCGGTGTGCCCGTGGAGGTGGGTGGCGTGGTGGCCGGTGGGCTCGTGGGCCGAGGCGATGGGGGAGACGTGTGTGGCGTGCGCGCGGGCGGGTTGGACTGTGTTGGCGCTTTACGGACCGGGCTCCGCGGCGGCGTTGCAGCGGGCGACTTTGGCGGCATGGTGGCGGCCGGGCTCTGCCCGCCCGGCTGCTGATGAACCACCACCGCCGCGGCGCGGCGATGGTGCGCCGCGGGGCGAACGGCTGCCGGCCGGTGACGCCTGGAGGCCGCGGCGTGATGCGCGACGGGCGCGCGCGTCTTCGCGGCGACCCTGGTGCTGGGCGTGGCAGCTTGCACGGGGGCCACGCCCGGTGTCACGCCATGCCGATCATGTCCGCCCAGGATGGTCGCCAGGCCGGCAGCGGTCGCGCCGGCGGTCAGGGCCGCCACGACCGCGACCCTCGGCCTCATCGCGTACGCCGCCCAGCGCGCCGCGCGACCCGCGCCTGCCGCAGCATGCGTCGCGCCGGTTCCAAGTCCGAGCGCACTCAACACGGCACCGTGCGAAGTGGCGAGCGGGATCACGGGCAGGATCAGGCCGAAGCGAGCGCGCTGGCGGCGGACCTCGTCCCGGAACTCCGAACAGCCCTCGCAGATTTCGAGGTGGTGCTTGATGGCGCGGTTGTTCAGGGTCCCGCCGCGAAGCGTGGCGAGCTGCTCCCTGATGTCCGAGCAGCGCGCGTTTCGCGCCTCGGCGCGGTGGGCGAGCGTCGTCCGCGCCTGGTACACGAGCGCCTTCACCTTCGCGGGCGGGCATCCGATTGTCTCCGCGATCTCCGTCTGGTCGAGCGCTCCGAGCTCGAACAGCAGCAGGGCCACGCGCTGATCCTCAGGCAGGCGGCCCAGATCGCCGAGCAGCTCGCGCAGCTCCTGGCGCCGCTCCACCTCCTCGTCGAGCCCCTCCGTGGTGGGCTCGAGAGCGTCGGTGGAGCTTTCGCGCCGGGCGCGGATGGTGGTCAGGCAGCGATTGCGCGCGACCGTGTACACCCACGCGCGCGGGTGCGCGGGCGGCCGCGCGTCGTGAGCCTGCTTGTAGGTGGCCAGGAATGTCTGCTGCACCGCATCCTCGGCGTCCTCCCTGTTGCCGAGCATGTGCCGGCAGAACGACAGGACACCGGCGTGGTAGCGGTCATAGAAGACCTCGAACGCCTCGTCGTGACCGTCCCTGATCGCGGAAACAAGTCGGTCATCTTCGAGCTTTGCGAAGGCACCGGCACCGGAGGTGATCCCTGGCGCCTCAACGATCGTGGTTGCCAAAATCGGCTCCGTCCGTGGGCAGCGCGTCACTGCCATGGCGTCATGCGAGCCGGTTCAGCCTGACAGCGCCGGGCGCGCGGCGCAAGGTGACCTACAAGGTCTTAATCGCTGCTACGCAACTTTCACGAGAACAGCTATGCAAGCGGGATCGAATTGGCTTCCGCTGTGGGCCGCGAGCTCCGCGAGCGCGGCGTCCTCTGACTGCGCCGGGCGGTAGGGCCGATCGGAGGTGAGAGCATCGAAGGCGTCGGCCGCGAGGATGATCCTCGACGCCAGCGGGATCTCGTAGCCCGCCAGGCCATCGGGGTAACCCTGGCCGTCCATGCGCTCGTGGTGGTGGCGGACCCAGCGCGCGTGGCGCGGGAGCCCCGCGAGCTGCAGGATCGCCGCCCCAACGACCGGATGCCGCTCCATCACGTGCCGCTCGCTCTCGGTCAGAGCGCCTCGCTTCGTCAGCACCGAACGCGGGACGGCAAGCTTGCCGATGTCGTGAAGCTCTGCCGCCACGCGGATCGCGGCCACATGCCCGTCGGCGAGCCCGAGGGTCCGCGCCATCCGCTCCGCGAGCCTGCCCACGTTGAGCCCGTGTACGAACAGGTCGGTGTCGTGGCGTACGAGCTCGAGCAGCGACAGGATGTCGCCCCGCGACCCGGCGGTTGCTCTCGACGGGGTGGGCGCCGCTGCGATCACCAGCCTTCCTCCACGTCCATAAAGACGCAGCAGCTCGCCTCAGGTTGGACTCACCTCTCGCACTCGGCGAAATGGCCACGGCTGAGGCGCCAAATTCGCTGTGGCTATTGCGCCACGCGCCGCTCTGCGCAACCCTTCCGGGCGGACTATCCGGTCTCGAACCGCTGAGTGGTCAGCAATTGAAACTGGTGGGAGGAGAGAGCATGCCGAAGCTTCCAGCTATCTGTGCAGGCGTGGTAGCGGCCGCCGCGATGGCGTTCGCAACCGGGGCGAGCGCGACGACGATCACCTCGCCAACGCAGGTGAACAACACGGCCTCACCATTTGCGATCGGATGCGCTGGGCCGGGCCACGACAACACGGGCACGCTGGCCGAGAACGGCGAGGTGGAGCCGTGGGTGAGCGTGGATCAGAGCAACACGCAGAACGTGGCCGGTGCCTGGCAGCAGGACCGCTGGAGCGACGGCGGCTCGCACGGTCTCGTGTCGAGCGTGTCGCAGGATGGCGGCGCGACCTTCGGCGGAGACGAGTTCCCCGACTTCAGCCGCTGCCCGCTGTTCGCGCACTACGGCAACCCCGACGCTCAGGATCCCGGCAAGCAGTTCGACCGCGGCAGCGACCCGTGGGTGTCATGGGGTAACGACAACCGGCTCTACCAGATCGGGCTTACCGTGAGCGAGCCCGAGTTCGGCCTCGGCGTGAACAGCGGCATCCTCGCGTCGTACTCCGACGATTTCGGGGCCACCTGGTCACACCCGGCGGTGCTCAAGTCGGACACCTCGCGCGGCGGCAGCGTGCTGAACGACAAGGAGTCCATCACCGCCGACCCGGACGGCCAGCACGTCTACGCGATCTGGGACCGGCTGCAGGTCGGCGGGTCGACGAACGTGCCGCTCCAGACCACGGAGAACGCGATCGGCTACCGGGGCCAGACCTGGTTCTCGGAGAGCTCCGACCGCGGGCAGACGTGGTCGCCGGCGCGGATCATCTATGACCCGGGCGAGGTGAACCAGACGATCGCGAACCAGATCGCGGTCACGCGAAACGGGACGCTGGTGGACACCTTCATCCTGATCCGCAACTTCTCAAACGCGCACAAGAACCGCGGCCTGAGCGTGGCGACGATGCGCTCCACGGACAACGGAGCGACCTGGAGCAAGCCGACGATCGTCAGCAACCTCGTGGACCAGACGGTCACGACGCCCGGTGACAACAAGCCTCTCCGTACGGGCGACACCATCCCGGACATCGCCGTGGACCCGACCTCCGACAACGTCTACGTGAGCTGGCAGGACGCGCGCTCCGGCACGCCCGCCATCTACACGTCGACCTCGACGGACGACGGGAAGACGTTCGGCCCACCGGTGCAGGCGAGCGACTCGCCGGCCGGCGTGTCGGCCTTCACCGGCTCGGTGGACGTGAACAGCGACGGCACCGTGGCGGTCACCTACTACGACTTCCGAAACGACACCTCGGATACGTCGACCGCCCTCACCGACTACTGGATCACGTTCTCGACCGACGGCGGACAGAGCTGGTCGCCATCGCAGCGGGTAACCAACCCGTCGTTCAACATGAAGGACGCGCCGATCGCGCGCGGGTTCTTCGTGGGCGACTACGAGGGGCTCGACCACGCGGGCAGCGATTTCAAGCTGTTCTTCGTGCAAGCGCATCCGCCGGCGGGCAACCCCACCGACGTCTACACGAGCACGGTAACTCCGTAGCGGCGGGAAGCAGTTCGGGTACCAGCGGGCCCGCCCAACCGGCGGGCCCGCTTCGTTCGCCCTGGCCCACCCTGTTACGGTCGCTCACAGAGCTCACCGACCCGCAAAGCCAGGAGGTACTCCATGCTCGTCATGTTCACCGCCCGTCGCCTCAAGCCCGGCGCCTTCGAGAACTTCCGCCAGGCCTGGGATCCCGGTGAGGAGAAGCCGCCGGGCTTCCAGCGTGCGTACCACGCCCGCAACATCCGGGACGAGGACGAGGTGATCTCGTTCGGCCTCTTCGACATGTCGATGGACGACTACCACCAGTGGCGCTCGAGCGCCGACGCCAGCGAGAACCAGCGGGTTGACCGGCTGAGCGCGTTCGTGGAGAACGAGCATGTTTCGGGCGTGTACGAGGTGGTAGACACGGTCGAGGAGTAGTCCGATGGGTTTCGACCAGTACCACGAGCCGCCTGACGAACTGCCGGAGTCCACGCGGACGTTCGCGCGGCTGTGCGCGTCGCTGACAGAGGAGGCGGAGGCGATCGGCTGGTATGAGCAGCGGATCGCCATAGAGAAGGATCCGGCCGCGCTCGCGATCATGCGCGATGCTCAGGGCGAGGAGTTCAAGCACTTCTCGATGGACCTCGAGTTCCTCCTGAGAAGAACACCCCAGTGGCGGGAGATCGCCGAGGGCGTGCTCTTCAAGTCGGGCGACATCGTCGAGCACGGCGAGGCGGCCGAGGCGGAGGCGGGCGAGGGCGCCGGCGGCTCCGAGGGCACCACAGAGGACGGCTCGCTCGGCATCGGAAGCATGAAGGGATCAACGCGATGAGTCACCTGCTCCGCGGCAGCGCTCCCATCAGCGACGACGGCTGGCGCATGCTCGACGAGGAGGCGACCGAGCGCCTCACGCCGGCGCTGGCCGCCCGCAAGCTCGTGGACTTCTCCGGTCCGCACGGCTGGGACTACAGCGCCACCAACCTCGGCCGCACCACCGCCCCCGACAAGGGCCCGTCGGATGGCGTGACCGGGCGCAAGCGGCGCGTCCTTCCGGTGGTGGAACTGAGGGCGGACTTCGAGATCCAGCGACAGGAACTGCGAGACGCCGACCGCGGCGCAGAAGACGCCGACCTCGCGCCGCTCGACAAGGCCGCCCACCAGATGGCGCTGGCGGAGAACATCGCCGTGTTCCACGGCTGGGAGGACGCGATCACGGGCATCGCGGAGGCGTCGCCCCACGAGTCACACGCGATAGGCGACTCCGCCAACGACTACCCCCGCCATGTGGCCGGCGCAACGGAGCGCATGCTCTGCGAGGGGATAGGCGGCCCATACGGCCTTGCCCTCGGCCGCCACCAGTACAGGCGCGTGGTGGAAACCGCCGAGCACGGCGGCTACCCGCTCCTCGACCACCTCCACAGGATCCTCGACGGCCCGATCATCTGGGCGCCGGGAGTGGATGGGGCGGTGGTGCTCAGCCTGCGAGGCGGCGACTTCCTGTTCGAATCCGGCCAGGACCTCTCCATCGGCTACGACTCCCACGACGCGAACGTGGTGCGGCTCTACCTCGAGGAGAGCTTCAGCTTCCACGTGGCCACCCCCGAGGCGGCCGTCGCGCTCACGCCATAGGCCTTGCAGGTGGGGTCACCCCGGGGTCGTAGACTCGCCTGAAGGGGGTGGTTCGCTCACTTGGCGAAAGCAAAGGTTGAGGAGGTAGACGAGGCGCTCATCGAGGGCGTCTGCGACCGAATCCGCGAGGAGCTGTCGAACGCGGAGGCGGAGCTCGCCGAAGCCTTCGTCCGCCAGTACTACCGCTGGGTCTCGCCCGACGACCTCGAGGAGCGCTCGACGGCCGACCTCTTCGGCGCCTCCCTCGCGCACTTCCGCCTCATGCGGAAGCGCGCACCCCACGAGCCCAACCTCCGCATCTACAACCCGTCCCTCGGCGAGGACGGCTGGGAGTCCACCCACACGGTCGTGGAGATCGTGACCGACGACATGCCGTTCCTCATCGACTCCGTGGGAATGGAGCTGAACCGCCGCGGGTTCGGCGTGCACATGATCATCCACCCGGTGCTGCTCGTGAGGCGCGACGGCAGCGGCGAGCTCGCCGGGATCCTCGAGCCGCACGCGAGCGACACCGAAGGCGCGATCGCCGAGTCCGTGATCCACGTGGAGGTGGCGCGGCACACCGACGACGACGAGCTCGACGAGCTGCACACGCACGTGGACCGGGTGCTGAACGAGGTGCGCGCGGCGGTGGAGGACTGGCAGCCGATGCGCGCAAAAGCGCTGGAAATCGCCGCCGAGCTGCAGAACAGCGACGATCCCGACGCGCCCGAGGTGAGCGCCTTCCTCGAGTGGCTCGCCGACGACCACTTCACCTTCCTCGGCTACCGCGACTACGCGCTCGGCCACACGGAGGCGGGCGAGCTCACGCTCGACACGGTGGCGGACTCCGGCCTCGGCATCCTGCGCCAGCCCGGCGGCGCCCAGTCCTCAACCGGCTTCCACAAGCTCCCGCCGGGCGTACGCGCGCTCGCCCTCGAGCCCTATCTCCTCACCCTGACGAAGGCCAACAGCCGCTCGACCATTCACCGCGCCGCGTACCTCGACTACGTGGGGATCAAGCGCTTCGACCCGAACACCGGCAAGCCGGTGGGCGAGCACCGCTTCCTCGGCCTCTACACCACCACCGCGTACAGGCAGCCGCCGAGCCAGGTGCCGATCCTGCGCCGCAAGGTGGAGGCGATCCTCGAGAAGGCCGACTTCCCGCCCGGCAGCCACAACGAGAAGGCGCTCACCGAGATCCTCGACACACATCCGCGCGACGAGCTCTTCCAGACGGCCACGGGTGCGCTGTTCGAGATCGCGATGGGCATCCTGCACCTGGGCGAGCGGCAGCGGCTCCGGCTGTTCATACGCAGGGACACCTTCGGGCGCTTCCTCAGCTGCCTCGTGTTCGTGCCGCGCGACCGCTTCGACACGGAGAACCGGCGAAGAATCGAGAGCATCCTCCGCAACATCTTCCAGGCGGAGACGGTGGACTACTGGACGCGCGTGAGCGAGTCCGTGCTCGTGCGGCTCCACTACCTCATCTACACCGAGCCCGCGCTCACGCGCGACTACGACACGCGGGAGATCGAGACGATGCTCATCGCCGCCACGCGCTCGTGGAACGACGACCTCGAGGCAGCGCTGCGCCACACCTACAAGGAGGAGGACGCCAACCGCCTGCTCCGCCGCTACGAGGACGCCTTCCCGCTCGGCTACCGCGCCGACTGGCTCGCGCAGGACGCGCTCGCCGACATCGAGCAGATCGAGCAGCTACCCGTTCCCGACGGGCTGGCCATGAACGTGTACCAGCCGCTCGACGAGCCGCTCAGCCTGCGCGCCAAGCTCTACCGGAGCGGTGGCGAGCTGGCGCTGAGCGACATGCTCCCCATGTTCGAGAACCTCGGCGTGGAGGTGGCGGACGAGCGCCCGTACGAGCTCACCCTGAGGGACGGCGAGCTCATCTGGATCTACGACTTCGGCCTGACCATCCCGGGCGAGGGCGACCTCGACAGCCCCGACACCCGCCAGGCCTTCCAGGACGCGTTCATCCGCGTCTGGCAGGGCGACGTGGAGAACGACGGCTACAACCGGCTCGTGCTCGGCGCCGACCTCACCTGGCGCGAGGTGGCCGTGCTGAGGGCGGTGGCCCGCTACCTCCGCCAGGCGGGCACCACCTTCAGCGACAGCTACGTGCAGCAGGCGCTCGTTGCGCACGCGGACGTGGCGCGGCTGTTCGTGGAGCTGTTCCGCTCGCGCTTCGACCCGCACAACGCGAACGCGCGCATGGCGGATGCCCTCACGAGCGAGATAAGCGGCTCGATCGACGCGGTGGAGAGCCTCGACCAGGACCGCATCCTGCGCCAGTTCCTCGACGTGCTCTGCGCGATGCTCCGCACCAACTGGTTCCAGGAGGGACCGAAGGCGCACATCTCCTTCAAGCTCGATCCCGCGCGGCTCGGCTGGCTGCCGGACCCGAAGCCGCAGTTCGAGGTGTGGGTGTACTCGCCGCGCACCGAGGGCGTGCACCTGCGCGGCGGCAAGGTGGCGCGCGGCGGCATCCGCTGGTCGGACCGGCGCGAGGACTTCCGCACCGAGGTGCTCGGCCTGATGAAGGCGCAGATGGTGAAGAACGCGGTGATCGTGCCGGTGGGGGCGAAGGGCGGCTTCGTGGTGAAGCGGCCGCCGCCGGCCGAGGACCGGGAGGCGATGAGCCGCGAGGTGATCGGCTGCTACCGCACCTTCATCAGCGCGCTGCTGGACCTCACCGACAACATCTCCGACGGCCAGATCAAGCCGCCGCCGAACGTGGTGCGCTACGACGAGGACGACCCGTACCTGGTGGTGGCCGCCGACAAGGGCACCGCCACCTTCTCCGACATCGCGAACGAGATCGCGGCCGAATACGGCTTCTGGCTGGGCGACGCCTTCGCCTCAGGCGGCTCGTCCGGCTACGACCACAAGAAGATGGGCATCACCGCGCGCGGCGGCTGGGAGTCCGTGAAGCGCCACTTCCGGGAGCTGGGGCGAAACATCCAGGAGGAGGAGTTCACGGTCGTCGGGATCGGCGACATGTCCGGTGACGTATTCGGCAACGGGATGCTGCTCTCGCGCACGATCAAGCTCGTGGGCGCCTTCAACCACCGGCACGTGTTCATCGATCCGAACCCGGATCCCGCGAAGAGCTTTGATGAGCGAAAGCGCCTGTTCGAGCTGCCGCGCTCCGGCTGGGACGACTACGACACGCGCCTGATCTCGAAGGGTGGCGGCGTGTATCCGCGCACGGCGAAGGCGATCGCGCTGTCCAGGGAGGCGCGCGAGGCCCTCGACATCGAGGCCGAGAAGGTCACGCCGGACGACCTGATCCGGGCCATCCTCAAGGCGCCGGTGGACCTGCTGTGGAACGGCGGGATCGGCACCTACGTGAAGGCCAGCCGCGAGACGCACACCGACGCCGGCGACAAGGCCAATGACGCCGTGCGCGTGAACGCCGACGAGCTGCGCTGCAAGGTGGTGGGGGAGGGCGGCAACCTGGGCCTCACCCAGCGCGCGCGGATCCAGTTCGCGCTGAACGGCGGCCGGCTGAACAACGACGCCGTGGACAACTCCGCCGGCGTGGACTGCTCGGACCGCGAGGTGAACATCAAGGTGCTGCTTGCGGCCGCCGCGGACGACGGCGAGCTCACAACCTCCGACAGAGACGAGCTACTCGCGCGCATGGAGAACTCGGTGGCCGACCTCGTGCTGAAGGACAACTACGAGCAGACCGAGACGCTCAGCATGTCCGAGGCGCAGACGGCCGCGATGCTCGACGTTCACGCGCGCCTGATCCGCAGCTACGAGCAGGCGGGCAAGCTCGACCCGCGCCTCGAGGCACTGCCGTCAGAGGAGGAGATCGCCGAGCGCAAGCGCGACCACCGCGGCCTCACGCGTCCCGAGCTGGCCACGGTGCTCGCGTACACGAAGATCGACCTCTACGCCGAGCTGCTCGACTCGGACGTGCCGGAGGACCCGTACCTGTCCAAGGAGCTCGAGGCCTACTTCCCCAACCCGCTGCCGGAGCGCTACGCCGAGCTGATGAAGAGCCACCGGCTGCGGCGCGAGATCACCGCCACGCAGGTGGTGAACAACACCCTGCACGGCGCGGGCACCACGTTCGTGTTCCGGCTCCAGGAGGAGACGGGCGCGGTGGCGTCCAACATCGCGCGCGCCTACACGGTGGCGCGCGAGGTGTTCCAGATGCGACCGATCTGGGCGGAGATCGAGGCGCTCGACAACCGGGTGAAGGCGAACATGCAGATCGGGATGCTGCTCGAGGGGCGGCGCCTCGTGGAGCGCGCGGCGCGCTGGCTCCTCCGCAACCGCGAGCAGCCGATGGACATCGCCGCCACCGTGCGGGAGTTCGCCCCGGCCGCGGAGGAGCTGTACGAGTCGATCCTCTCGCTGATCGCGCCCGCCGAGGTGGAGCCGCTCGCGCACCGCGCCCACGAGCTGCGCAACGCCGGCGTGCCCGAGAAGCTCGCCATGCACGTGGCCAGCCTGCCCACGATGTTCTCCACCCTGGACATCGTGGAGGTGGCGGCCGAGCCGGGGCACGACCTCGAGACGGTGGCGCGCGTGCACTTCGACCTCGGGCACCGCCTCAGGCTCCACTGGCTGCGCGACCGCATCTCCGAGCTGCCGCGAGACGACCGCTGGCGGGCGCTCTCGCGCGCCGCCCTGCGCGACGACCTCTATGGCCTCCACCGCGCCCTCACCGCCACGGTGCTCGACTTCGACGCGCCCCCCGGCGCCGACGCTCACGCCCGCGTGGAGGCCTGGGTGGCGGCGAACCCGGCGGTGGATCGCGCGCTCGAGACCCTCGCCGACATCCGCGTGGGCCGCGTGTTCGACCTCACCACGCTGCCGGTC
This sequence comes from Thermoleophilaceae bacterium, assembly GCA_036378175.1. Classification (GTDB taxonomy): domain Bacteria; phylum Actinomycetota; class Thermoleophilia; order Solirubrobacterales; family Thermoleophilaceae; genus JAICJR01. Next base: position 720 of record DASUWY010000088.1, on the reverse strand, counting down.
GCCGTGCGCGAAGTGCGAAACCTTCTCTAGCCGACGCGCTATAAGAGTCGTGGTGGCAACTGGGCTCGTCGGCGCGATGGTCGCCGGCTATCGGATCGAGGATGTGGCCGGCCGCGGTGGAATGGGCGTGGTCTACCGCGCCTGGGACAGCGCTCTCGAGCGGATGGTCGCGCTCAAGGTGATCGCGCCGGAGCACGCGCGCGACCCGAAGTTCCGCAGGCGCTTCGTGCGCGAGTCGCTCGCCACGGCGGGCGTGGACCACCCGAACGTCATACCGGTGTATGACTCGGGCGAGGACGACCAGGGGCAGCTCTACATCGTCATGCGCTTCGTGGACGGGCAAGACCTGGGCTCGCTGCTCCACCAGCAGGGCGCGCTCGACCCGTCGCTGGCGGCGGAGATCGTGGCGCAGGCGGCGTCGGCGCTCGATGCCGCGCACGCGCGCGGGCTCGTGCACCGCGATGTGAAGCCCGCCAACGTGCTGATCGCGCGCGGCTCGCGGCCACACGTGTATCTCACGGACTTCGGCATCGCCAAGTGGGAGGACACCACGAGCGGCCTCACCAGCACCGGCGGCTGGCTCGGCACGCCCGACTACATCGCGCCCGAGCAGGTGGAGGGGGAGAAGCCGGACCCGCGCACGGACGTGTACGCACTCGGCTGCGTCTTGTTCGCGGCTTTGACCGGCCGCCCGCCGTTTGCCGACGTGCCGAAGCTGCG
>DASUWY010000087.1 GCA_036378175.1 Thermoleophilaceae bacterium | reverse complement strand
GCCGACGCCCTGCGCGCGGCACAGGAGAGCATCCTGGCCGGGAGCGGCAGCGCCGCGGAGCTGGCGCACGCGTCCGTGGCCCATGACGAGGCGATGCGCGCACTTATGGCGAAGGCGCCTGGTCTGCTCAACCGCGAGGGCGTGGCGCCGTCGAGCGCCGCGCTCGAGCGAGCGGCCGAGACCCTGCGCGCCGTCGCTCTCGACGAGGAGGCGCGCGACGGATTCGCCGCCGGCCGCCTCACCCGCGAGCGCCGCGCGAGCGGAATGGGCTTCACCGCCGCACCCGCTCCCAAGACCCCGAAGCGCAAGAAGGCGGAACCGGACAGGACCGCCGAAAAAGAGAGGGAACGAGCCCGGGCAGCCGCAGAGGCCGCGAAGGACCGCCACAGAGCCGCGCGCGAAGCGCTGACCGACCGAGAACGGGAACTGCGCGAAGCGGAGCGGGACGCCCAGGCAGCGCAGCGCCGAGTGGACAAAGCCGCAGCAGCCCTCGCGCGCGCGCGTGAAAAAGAGTCACAAGCCCGCTCCGAACTAAACGAAGCACAGCAAGCAGCGAGGCGACGCTAGGCAAGAGCCAAGGCCCCATGCCCCATGCCCCATGCCCTATGGCCTCTAGATAAGAACCATTCTCATTCTCATGTAGCCTGTGCAGGCGATGACCCGCCTGCTCCCACTCGTCCTGCTCCTCCTCCTCGCCGGCTGCGGCGCGGCCACCACGTCGAGCCACGGCCGGCTGCGCGTGGTGGCGGCGGAGAATTCGTGGGGCAGCATCGCGGCCCAGCTCGGCGGCACGCGCGTGCAGGTCACGAACCTCATCAACAGCCCGGCCGCCGACCCGCACGAATACGAGCCCACCCCCTCGAATGCGCGCTCGATGGCCGAGGCACAGCTCGCCATCGTGAACGGCGTGGGCTACGACACGTGGGCTCAGAAGCTGATCGACGCGAACCCGGTGGATGGCCGCGTGGTGGTGACGGCCGCAGATCTCGTGGGCGCAACGTCGGGCGACAACCCGCATCTCTGGTACTCGCCTCCGGCTGTGTCGCGCATGATCGATGCGGTCACCGCGAGCTACAAGGGCCTCGATCCAAAGCACTCGGCCTATTACGAGCGTCGGCGAACCCTCTTCCGCGCTGATGCGCTCGCCGGCTACCAGTCGCTGATCGCGTCGATCCGCAATCGCTTCGGCGGCGTGCCGGTGGGCGCGTCGGAGAGCATCTTCGCGCCGCTCGCCCGCGCGCTCGGGTTGAGGCTCATCACGCCGGCGAGCTTCATGAGCGCGGTGAGTGAGGGCAGCGATCCCACGGGCGCCTCCCGCTCCACGGTGGACCGGCAGCTCGCCGGCCGGCAGATCAAGACGTGGGTCTACAACAGCCAGAACGCCACGCCCGACGTTCAGCGGCTCACCGGCGAGGCGCGGGCCAACGGCATTCCGGTGACGAGCGTGACCGAGACGCTCACGCCCCGCGACGCGACGTTTCAGGCCTGGCAGTCAACCCAGCTGCGCGCGCTTCAGCGGGCGCTCGCGCAAGGGAGCGGGCGATGAGCGGCGAGGCCGCCGTCCGTTTCGACTCGGCGGAGGTCCGCCTCGGCGGGCGCGTGGTGTGGAGCGACGTGAGCCTCACCGTGCGGGAAGGTGAATTCGCCGCCGTGCTCGGACCCAACGGCGCGGGCAAGTCCACGTTGCTCAAGGCGATCCTCGGGCTGCTGCGGCTCACCGCCGGGTCCGCCACCGTCCTCGGCCGGCCGCCGGGCGAGGCGAGCTCGCTGATCGGCTACCTGCCACAACGCCGCAGCTTCGACTCCGCGGCGCGGATCCGCGGAGTGGACATCGTCCGGCTCGGGCTCGATGGCGCGCGCTGGGGCGTGCCGCTGCCGGGCCGGGCGAGCGCGGACGCGAGGCGGCGCGTGCGCGAGGCGATCGACCTCGTGGGCGCGGCTCCGTACGCGAACCGCCCGATCGGCCGGCTCTCCGGGGGCGAGCAGCAGCGGCTGCTGATCGCCCAGGCGCTGGTGCGCCGTCCACGCCTGCTGCTGCTCGACGAGCCGCTCGACAGCCTCGACCTCACAAACCAGGTGTCGGTGGCCGCGCTCGTGCAGCGCATCTGCCGTGAAGAGGGCGTGGCCGTGATGCTCGTCGCGCACGACGTCAACCCGATCCTCCCCTACCTCGACCGCGTCGTGTACTTCGCGGGCGGCACCGCCGTGGACGGTGCGCCGCGCGAGGTGATCACGGCCGGCACGCTCAGCGCCCTGTACTCGGCCCCGATCGAGGTGCTCGAGTGCTCGGACGGCCGCCTGGTGGTTGTTGGGACCCCCGAGCCGCCGTCGATCCACCATCCCCGGCACGCGCACGAACATGCGCATTGACGAGCTGTTCCAGTTCCACTTCATGACGAACGCGCTGATCGCGGGCACGATCGTCGCGGTCACCGCCTCGGCGATCGGGTGGTTCGTGGTGGTGCGCCAGCAGGCGTTCGCGGGCCACACGCTGTCGGTGATCGCGTTCCCGGGCGCTGCTGCGGCGGCGCTCGCGGGCGCGCCGGTGGTGGTGGGGTACTTCGCCGCCTGCGCGCTCGGCGCCCTCGCGCTGGCGGCGGTGACGGGCGGTGAGGCGCGGAGCATCAGTCACGAGTCCGCCGCGATCGGATCCGTGCAGGCGCTCGCCCTGGGTCTCGGCTTCCTGTTCGTGAGCCTTTACCACGGCCTGCTCACGGAGCTGAACTCGCTGCTCTTCGGCACCTTCCTCGGCATCACCGACACGCAGGTGCTGGTGCTGCTCGGCGTCGGGGCCGGCGTGCTGCTGATGCTCGCGCTTGTGGCGCGGCCGCTCCTGTTCGCGTCGGTGGACGCCGACGTGGCGCGTGCCGGCGGGGTGCCGGTGGCCGCGCTCTCCACGGTGTTTCTGATGATGCTCGGTCTGGCGGTGGCAGCCACGAGTCAGATCACGGGCGCGCTGCTGGTGTTCGCCCTGCTCGTGACTCCCCCGGCCACGGCGCAGCTGATCACACCGCACCCCGGGCGCAGCTTTGCGCTGTCGGTGGTCATTGCCCTGCTCGTCACCTGGCTCGGGCTTTCGATCGCCTACTTCTCGATCTATCCCGTCGGCTTCTACGTCACCTCGCTGTCGTTCGGTCTCTATGTGCTGGTGCGGTTGGTGCGCCGCTGATGTTCGCCCACGAGTTCATGCGCAACGCGTTCCTCGCCGGCACGTTCGTCGCGCTCGCCTGCGGGCTCGTCGGCTACTTCGTGGTGCTGCGCGCGCAGGTGTTCGCGGGCGACGCTCTGTCGCACGTTGCCTTCACCGGCGCGCTTGCCGCCGCCGCGGCGGGAATCGATCCTCGCATCGGCCTCTTCGCGATCACGATCGTGGTGGCGGTGGGGATGGGCGCGGCGGGCGACCGCGCCCGGGCGGACGACACCGTGATCGGCTCGTTCTTCGCCTGGATCCTGGGACTGGGCGCGCTCTTCCTGTCGATCTTCATCACCTCGTCGAGCAGCAGCGGCAACGGCACCGCCGCCGTGCGCGTGCTCTTCGGTTCGATCCTCGGACTGTCGGCGTCCGAGGCGCGGCTCGCGGCGCTGCTGGCCGCGCTCGCCGCCGTGGCAGTCGTGGCGATGGCGCGGCCGTTGCTGTTCTCGTCGGTGGACGTGGAGGTGGCCGAGGCGCGAGGCGTGCGTGTTCGGGCGATCGGGCTTGCGTTCCTCGGCGTGCTCGGGCTGGTGGCGGCGGAGGCCACGCAGGCGGTGGGCGCTCTGCTGCTGCTCGGGCTGCTGTCGGCCCCGGGCGGCGCCGCTCACCGGCTCACCGCCAACCCATACGCCGGCCTTGCGCTGTCCGCGTCGTTCGCTCTGGTGGCCATGTGGGGCGGGCTCGTGCTGAGCTACCTCGTGCCGTCACTGCCGCCGAGCTCGATGATCGTCATGCTGGCGGTCGCGATCTACGTGGTGGCCACCGCGGCAGGCGTCCGGAAGGCGCGGAACCCAAAGTTAGAATCGGTGTCGTGACCGGAGCGCGATCAGACACGAGCTGGGCCGAGCACGCGGCGGCCGAGCTGGGCGCCGCGGGTTACAAGCGCGGGGCCGCGCGCGAGGCCGTGCTGTCGCTGCTCGACCGGCAGGATTGCGCCCTGTCCGCCTTCGACATCGAGGACGAGTTGCGCGCCGGCGACCGCAGGGTGGCGCGTGCCAGCGTCTACCGCATCCTCGAGCAGCTCGAGAGCCTCGGCCTCGTGCAGCGGGTGGAGACAGGAAAGAGCAGCGTGCTCTACGAGCCCGTGCGCGGCGAGCATCAGCACCACCACCATCTCATCTGCGACCGCTGCGGCAAGCTCGTGCCCTTCGCCGACGAGGAGCTCGAGAAGACCATCGGCAAGCTCAGCCGCCGCGTGGACTTCCAGGTGTCGGACCACGAGGTGGTCCTTCACGGCGCCTGCGAAGCCTGCGTGAAGTAGCTCTCACCGGTCTCTCATACGCGTGCTGGCAGCGTGCGGCGCATGCACAGAATCGCCGCAATCACAGTCGTCGCCCTCGCTCTCGGCGCCGTCCCGAGCGAGGCCCGCCAGTTCGTCCGCACGGTCGACAACCCGTGGTTCCCGCTCAGATCGGGATCCGTATGGCGCTACCGAGGCGTGAAGGACGGCAAGCCATCCCGCGATGTGGTCCGCGTGACAGGGGTGAGGAAGAGGATCCAGGGAGTGACCACCACGGCGGTGAGCGATCGCCTCTACCTGGCCGGACGGCTCGAGGAGCGGACCACGGACTGGTACGCCCAGGACGCGGCAGGGAACGTCTGGTACTTCGGCGAGAACACGGCCGAGCTCGACCGGCATGGGCATGTGAAGACCCGCGAAGGCTCGTGGCAGGCGGGCGTGAATGGCGCGAAGCCTGGCATCTTCATGCCGGCACATCCGCACCCCGGGCAGACCGGGCGCCAGGAGTTCTTGAAGGGGCACGCCGAGGATCACTTCAGGGTGCTGAAGCGCACGCGGACCACGCTGCTCACCGAGGAGTGGACGCCGCTCGAGCCGGGCGTCCTCGACCACAAGCACTACCGGCGCGGCGTGGGCACGGTGCTTGAGGTGACGGTGAGGGGCGGCAACGAGCGCAACGCGCTCGTGTCGTTCAAGCGCGGAAGCTGAATCCAGACGTCCGCGCCGCGGGCGCCCGCGCTGCCGCCGTGCGACTCGGCCACCGCGCTGACGATCGCCAGGCCAAGGCCGGCACCACCGCGCGAGCGGGCGCCGTCGGCGCGGGTGAAGCGCTCGAACGCGTGTGGCACGAACTCGGGCGGGAGGCCGTCGCCCTCGTCGGTCACGTGCAGCTCCACGTGGCCGTCGCGCCCCACAGCGCTGAGACGGACGCGCCCGCGCCCGTGGCGAAGGGCGTTGTCCACCAGGTTCCCGAGCGCCTGCTCGAGGCGCGCGCGGTCGCCGCGCACAGTGAGCGGCCCGGGATCGTCCGCCTGCACGCCAAAGCGCGACGCCACCGTGTCGAGCAGTTCGCCCACCTCGAGCTCCTCGGGCCTCAGGGGCAAGCGGCCCTGATCGGCGCGCGCGATCACGAGCAGATCCTCCGCGAGCCGCACCAGCCGGTCCGTCTCCTCGCTCACCGACTCGAGCGCCGCGCGCAGCTCCTCGGGCGACCTTCCGCGGCGCAGCGCGAGGTCCACCTCGGTCTTGAGGACGGCGAGCGGCGTCCGGAGCTCGTGGCTTGCGTCGGCCACGAAGATGCGCTCGCGCGTGAGCGCGGTCTCCAGCCGCTCGAGCATCTCGTTGAGCGTCTCGCCGAGGCGCGCGACCTCGTCCGCCGAGTCCGGTACCGGCAGCCTCTCCCCGGCGCTTGCTCCTGAGATCGCGGCGGCTCGCCGGCGCATCGCCTCCACGGGGCGAAGCGCCCCGCTCGCCACGCCGTAGCCGGCGAGGCAGGCCAGGAGCAGCGCCACGGCCATGCCGCCGGCGAGGAGCAGCGCGAGCGTGCGCAGGGAATCGTCGCGCTCGCCCAGCGACTGCCCAGCCACGACCACCTCAGGGCCCGCCGGTACCACCCGCATGCGCAACCGCCCGTCGAAGCCGGCGATCCCGCGGTGCTCCACGAACGCCGGCGCACGGGCCACGTCCGCGGGCGTGACCAATCGCCGTGCGCCGACGTTGCTCGACGCCCGCAACACGGTGCCATCGCGGCGCAGCACCTGCGCGAAGTCCTCCCCCGACGCGGTGGCTTTGCGGGAGGAGGCCAGCTCGCTCGCCCTTGCGCGCAGCGAGTTGTCGATGGTGCTGTTCAGATCCGATCGGAAGATCCCGTAGACCACGAAGCCGGTGGCCGCGAGCACCACCGCCATCACCAGGCCAAAGGCGAGGGTGAGCCTCGGGCGGAGTGGCAGCCGCCTCATGCCTGGCGCAGCCGGTAGCCGTGACCGCGGACGGTCTCGATCGTCGCCCGCCCGAGCTTGCGGCGGAGGTAGCGGACATACACGTCGATCACGTTCGAGCGGTTCTCGTAAGCGCTGTCCCACCCCGCCTCGAGGAGCTCGAACCGCGAGAGCGCCTCGCCCGGCCGCCGCATCAGCGCCTCGAGCATCGCGAACTCCCGCGGCGTGAGCTCCACCTCGTCGCCGTCGTTCCACACGCGCCGCTCCGCGGGATCGAGCCGGAGCGAGCCCGCCTTCAGCACCGGCTGGCGTCGAACCGGGCCGCGGCGGGCCAGCGCCCGCAGCCGCGCGAGCAGCTCGGCGAATGCGAAGGGCTTGACGAGGTAGTCGTCCGCGCCGCCGTCGAGTCCGGCAACGCGATCCTCCACCGCATCACGAGCCGTGAGCATCAGCACCGGCGCGGCCACGCCATCGGCCCGCAGCCGGCGGCAGGTCTCGAAGCCGTCGATGCCCGGCAGCATCACGTCGAGCACCAGCGCGTCGTAGTCCGTCGAGCCGGCCATCCACTGCGCGTCCTCGCCGCGGTCCGTCACGTCCACCGCAAGCCCCTCCTCGCGCAGGCCGCGGCCAAGGAGCACGGCCAGCTTGGGATCGTCCTCGACAACGAGAACGCGCATGCGGCCATCGTCTCACGCGGTTTGTGAGCGCGTGATCAAAGGGTGGCGCGCGCGGCCTCGTAGATGTCGCCGGCGCCCGGGATGTAGGCGTCCTCGAGCGGCGGGCTGAGCGGCACCGGTGTGAACGGCGCGCCCACGCGCTCGATCGGCGCATCCAGATGGTCGAACGCCACGGCCTGCACCTCGGCCGCGATCTCGGCGCCGAAGCCGCCGTGCTCCACGGCCTCGTGCGCGATAACCAGGCGGTTGGTCTTCTCCACGCTCCGCACGATCGTCTCGAGGTCGAGCGGCACGAGCGTGCGCGGGTCGATCACCTCGGCCTCCACCCCATCCTCGGACGACAGCCGCTCGGCGGCGGCCACGGCCTCTCCCACGAGCCGCGACAGCGCCACGATCGTCACGTCGTCGCCCTCGCGCACCACGCGCGCGCGCCCGATCTCCACCGGTTCGATCTCGTCCTCCACCTGCTCGCGCCTGAAGTACAGCGTCTTGTTCTCGATGAAGACCACAGGGTTGGGATCCTCGATGGCGGACGCAAGCAGGCCGCCGGCGTCCGCCGCGGTGGACGGCATCACCACCTTTAGGCCCGGCACGTGCGTGAGCCACGCCTCGAGCGACTGCGAGTGCTGCGCCGCGCCGCGCGTGCCCGCACCGCCCTGCGTGCGCAGCACGAGCGGCACGGTGAGCTGTCCGCCCGACATGAAGTGCGCCTTCGCCGCCTGGTTCACCACCTGGTCGAGCGCGAGCGTGATGAAGTCGATGAACATGATCTCGAGCACCGGGCGCATGCCCGACTGCGCGGCGCCGATCGCCACGCCGGCGATCGCACTCTCCGAGATCGGCGTGTTGATCACGCGAGCTGTGCCGAACTCCTCCGCCAGGCCGGCGGTTGTGGTGTAGGGACCGCCCTCGGCCACGTCCTCGCCCAGCACGAACACCCGCTCGTCCTCGCGCATGGCGCGCGCCATCGCGCCGTTGATCGCCTTCACGTAGGTGGTCTCAGGCATACACGAGCTCCGCCATCAGATCCTCTGCCGGGAACTCGCTCTCGCGCGCGAACTTCTCGGCGCGCTCGAGCTCCTCCTGCGACTCGTGCTCGATCGCCGCCGCCTCCTCCTCGCTGAACCAGCCCTCCGCGATGCCGTGCCGCCTGAGCCGCAGGATCGGGTCCTTCTCCTGCCAATCCGCCTTCGCGATCGCCTCGCGGTACTTGCCGGGGTCCCCCTCGTAGTGGCCGCGGAGGCGATGGGTAAGGCACTCGAGCAGGAACGGCCCGTCGCCCTTCCGAGCGGCGGCGAGAAACTTCGCGAACGCCTCCCACACCGCGAGCACGTCATTGCCGTCAACCGTTTCGCGCGTGACCTCGTAGGGCGCCACCACGTCGCTCACCCGCTCCACGTTCGTGTGAGCCGAGCGCGGCGTGAACTCGGCGAAGCCGTTGTTCTCGCACACGAGGATCAGCGGCAGCCCCCAGAGCGTGGCGAGGTTCACCGACTCGTTGAAGTGACCCGCCTGCACCGCGCCGTCGCCGAAGAACACGACGGCCACCTGGTCGCCGCCCTGCAGCCGTGCCGCCAGCGCGCTGCCGAGCGCCATCGGGATGTTGCCGCCCACCACCCCGGTCGCGCCCATGAAGCCGTGTTCGACGTCCACGAGATGCATCGAGCCGCCGAGCCCCTTGCAGAGCCCGCTCTCGCGGCCCATCAGCTCGGCGAGCACCCGCTCAGGCGGCGCCCCCTTCGCCAGCGCGTGCCCGTGCGCTCGGTGGCCGCTGTAAACGGGATCGTCGTCGCGCAGCTGGCCGCACACACTCGCTGCCACCCCCTCCTGTCCCACGCTCAGGTGGATAAGGCCGTGCACCTGGTCGGCGCGCTTGAGCACGCCCACGCGCTCCTCGAAGTGGCGGATCCGCCACATCGAACGCAGAACGCC
>DASUWY010000086.1 GCA_036378175.1 Thermoleophilaceae bacterium | reverse complement strand
CTGCACCGACTGCTGCGCGCGCTGCATCCCGGCGGCGCGCCGCGCCAGCTCTCCGCCCAACACGCCGCCCGGCTGTTGGCCACCGTCAAGCCCGTCGGGCTCGTCGACAGCGAACGCAAGGCGATGGCCCGCGAACTCATCACCGACGTCCGTCGCATCGACCGCGCGCTGCTCGAGAACCGCCGTCGCTGCGCTCAAGCCGTCGCGGCATCGGGCAGCTCACTCACCGAGATCTTCGGCATCAGCGAGGTCCTGGCCGCCAAGCTCATCGGCCACACCGGTGACATCACCCGCTTCGCCAGCGCCGATCACTGCGCCAGCTACAGCGGCACCGCCCCGATCGAGGTCTCCAGCGGCGAGCAGACACGGCACCGGCTCTCCCGCGCCGGCAACCGCTCGCTCAACCACGCGCTACACCTCGCCGCCCGCGTCCAAACCATGCCGAGCACAAGAGCTCAGCCGAAGCACTACGCAGCCTCAAGCGCCAGCTCGCCAAGGTCGTCTACCGCCATCTCCGCGCCGACCACACGGTTCAGGCATCCCCCTCCCCCGAATTGACATAGAGGCGCTATGAAGTCACGCCCGGCCGCGCTGCGGCACCCAGCGGACGGCATGACAAGCGACGGCCACGACCACACGGCCGGGCAGCATGGAAACGAGCCAACCCGCCGAGCGCACCATCCCACGGTCTCACTGATGCATGGAAAGCAGGAGCGGCTGCCGTGCGTCAGCGTGGGTGGGTTCGGAAGTAGTCCTTGACCGCTTTGCTGATGGTCTTTGCCTTGCGGTCTTCTGCCGCACGCAGGCGCACGTCTGTGCGGGCGGCGGCGACCTCGGCCTCGCGCATGAGCTTCCGGTAGCTGGCCAGGCGCTCTGCTGGAATTGCTCCGGAATCGACGGCCGCCCGGACGGCGCAGCCGGGCTCTTCGTCGTGCGCGCAGTCGCGAAACCGGCACGCTGCGGCGAGCTGTTCGATGTCCGAGAACGTGAGGGTGATGCCCTCCTCGGAACCCGTGAGGCCGAGCGCGCGAAGGCCAGGGGTGTCGATGAGCACCCCGCCGCCGGGCAACGCGATCAGCTCGCGCGCGACGGTGGTGTGCCGCCCGCGCTGGTCGCTGACGCGGACCGCGCGGGTCTCCTGCCGCCGGTGACCGAGCAGGGCATTCACGATCGTGGACTTCCCTGCGCCGGAAGGGCCGAGCAGGACGGCGGTGCGGTGCCCGGACATGTAGTCGAGCAGGGGCGCGACGCACTCGCCCGCGAGGGCGTTCATCGCCAGGACGTCAACACCGAGCGCGATCGACTCGACGGCCAAGCGGGCGTCCTCTGGGTCGGCGGAGAGGTCGGCCTTGGTGAGCACGATCACGGGGACGGCTCCTGAGTCCCATGCGAGCGACAGTTCGCGCTCGATGCGGCGCAGGTTGGGCGGCTCGGCGATCGGGTGAACGACGAACACCGTGTCGACGTTGGCGGCGAGCACCTGGACGTCAGAGTCCTCGCCGGGATCGCCGCGTGTGATCGAACTCGTGCGCGGGAGCACGGCGTCGATCAGTGGGACGTCGATCGCCTCGGCGTCCATCACGGCGACCCAGTCACCGGCGACGGCCAGATCCACTGCGCCACGAGCGCTCTTGAGCAGGCGAGCCGAGGGTGCCGCCCGCGTGATGCCGGCGGGCGTCGCCACCAACGCGCTGCCGCGGTCGCTGCGGATGACGCGCGCCGGCGTCAACCCCCGCAGGGCATACGGCTCGAACCGCCCCTGCCACCGCTCATCCCAGCCCAACTGCGCGAGTGCCTCCTGCATGCCCCGGCGCACACTACGCCCAACGGGCCGTCGGCCCCACGGCGCGGCGAATCACGCCACAACCCGACGCTGTCGCTTCGGACGGAGGCTGTCGGGTAATCCGGCGGGCGGTCGGGGCTGCCGGTGCGGCAGTGAAGTCCGGCGGTGCCGCCGCCCCGGGGTCAGGGTGTGGCGGCGGCGAGGCGGTGGCTGTGGAGCTTGAGCAGGTTGTGGGT
>DASUWY010000085.1 GCA_036378175.1 Thermoleophilaceae bacterium | reverse complement strand
GGCCCGCCGGTGGTGCTGTGGCCGGACACGTTCAACAACTACTTCCACACGGACGTGGGCGTGGCGTGCGTGGAGGCGATCGAGGCGGCGGGCTGGAACGTGATCATGCCCGAGCACCACGTGTGCTGCGGCCGGCCGCTGTACGACTACGGTTTCCTCGACCTCGCCGAGCGCTATCTGCGCGATGTGCTCGACACGGTGCGCGAGCACGTGCGCCAGGGCACGCCCGTGGTGGGCATGGAGCCGAGCTGCCTGGCGGTGTTCAAGGACGAGCTCACGGGGATGCTTCCGTACGACGACGACGCTCAGCGGCTCGCCGACAACGCGTACCACTTCAGCGAGTTCTTCGAGAAGTTCGACATCGAGGTGCCGCGGCTCGAGCGGCAGGCGCTCTTGTGGGGGCACTGCCACCACAAGGCCACCGGCGGGATGGAGCCCGAGCAGCAGCTGCTCGAGCGCATGGGGCTCGAGGTGGAGCAGGTGAGCGGCGGCTGCTGCGGCCTCGCCGGTTCGTGGGGCTTCGAGCAGGGCCACCACGAGATCTCCCTCAAATGCGGCGAGGAGGCGCTGCTGCCTGCCGTGCGGGAGGCGGATGCGGGCACCTTCGTGGTGGCGAACGGCTTCTCGTGCAAGACCCAGATCCAACAGGGCGACACCGGGCGGCGCGCGCTGCACGTGGCGCAGCTGATGAAGATGGCGCGCGAGCACGGGCCGGAGGGCTACCGCGGCGGCGCGCCGGAGGAGCCCTACTACGAGAACAGGCCGCGGCCGAGCCGCACGGCATCCGTGGCCCGGCGTGCATTGCCGCTGGCCGCCGCGGGGGCCGCCGCCGGCGCCGGCGCGTTGGCCCTCAGTCGCCGCGTGGGGCGGTGACCTGCTGCGTGGAGCGCCGGACCTTCCGCGCCTTCTCCACGTCCGCGGCGGCGGAGTCGAAGAGCTCGCCGCTACGACAGTCCTCGATGAGCACCCGGTCGCCGAGCACATGCTCCACGCGGTAGAGGGCGCCCTCGAACGTCACGTAGTCGCCCACGCGGAGCGTGGTTGGGCGCCTGAGGAGCCGGCGCCGTGCCGCCGGGCGCTTCTGCGGCCGCCCGTGGGGCGACAGCAGAACCACCGCGCACACAATCCCCACCGCGGCCACGAGCGCGGCGCAGAGCAAACCCGCGGGAGTCGGCGCGGTGGCTCCGATCGCCACAGCCGCGAGCAGGAGTGTGGCCGGCGCCATGGCGAGCGGAGACACCGGAACGGTCCTCGTCTTCTGCTGTGCCGATGAACTTTCCACGTCTCGCACCTACCCTCGCGACGCGCCGGATATCCGGTTTCCGTCACCGCGCTAACCATGCCCGGCGGCGGCCGGTGGCGCGGGGATAGCCTCGATCGGAATGGGAAGCGCCGTCTCCTCAGTGCGAGGCGCGATCGAGCGGCTTGCGAGCATCCAGCGCGGCTCCTGCTCGCCGGGCGAGCATGAGGCGGCGGAATGGCTCGCGGCGCGGCTGCGCGAGGTTGGCGCGGAGGCGCGGGTGGAGCGCGAGCGCGTGCATGGCACGTACTGGTGGCCGCTCGGCATCACATCGGCACTGGGCCTGGCGGGAGCGGTGCTGGCCCGGCGCGGCCGCGCTCGTTCCGGCGCCGCGCTCGCGGCACTTGGCACGTTGGCGGTGTTCGACGACCTCGACGTCGGCCCGCGCGTGCTGCGGCGCCTCCTGCCCAAGCAGGTGGCGGCGAACGTGGTGGCCGAGACGGGCGACCGCGACGCGGCGCTCACGCTCGTGTTCGTCTCCCACCATGACGCCGCGCACAGCGGCTTCTTCTTCAACCCGGCGGTGGCCTCCGCGCTCGCGCGCTTCACGGGGCTCGGCTCGGGCGGCGAGGGCCGCTTTGCGCCGCCGCCGATGGCGCCGATCGCCGCTGCGCCCGCGTTCGTTGCCCTGGGCGCGATCAGCGGCCTGCGCTGGCTGCGGCTGCTCGGCTCGCTGATGTGCACCGGGATCATCGGCTCGTTCATCGACATGGCTGTGCGCTCGGCCGTACCTGGCGCGAACGACAACGCCTCGGGCGTGGCCACGCTGCTCGGCGTCGCGCGGCGGCTGAGCGAGCGGCCGCCGGAGGGGGTGACGGTGCTGTGCGTGTCCACGGGGGCCGAGGAGTCGCTGATGGAGGGAATGCGCGCGTTCGCCGCGCGGCACTTCGCGCAGCTCTCGCCCGAGCGGACCGCGGTGGTGTGCGTGGACACCGTCGGCTCGGCGCACCTCGTGCTCGCGGGGGCCGAGGGGCTGCTGCGCGTGCGCGAGTACGACGCCGAGCTCTCAGGCCTCATCGCCGCGTGCGCGGACCGGCTGGGCGTGCCGCTGCGCCGCGGCGGGCGGATGCGGTTCGCCACCGACGGCTACGTCGCGCTCCGGCACGGCCTGCCGGCTGCGCTGCTCACCTCCGTGAACGACGCCGGCACCCCCTCCGACTACCACTGGCACACGGACACGCCGGACCGCCTCGACTACGGGCAGATCGAGGCTGCCGTGGCGCTCTGCGAAGAGCTGGTCCGGGCCCTCAGCTCGGAATCTCGCGCCGCTCCACCAGCTCCGCAGCCGAGCGCGGCGCATCCTTGAACACGCGCCGCGGCTCGATCTCGGGCGGGCGGAGCGGCCCGCGGCCGAGCGCGCGGATCGCGCGCTGGAAGAGCGGATTGCGGTGCTTCACCCATGCGAACAGCGGCACGGGCACCGCGCCGATGTCGAGCTTGGGGGTGATCGTCGTCATCCCGAGGTCGATCTGCTCGAAGCCGCCCTCGATACCGGCGCGCACGAGCTCATAGAGCAGCCGGAAGTACGCGCCCTCGTCACGGCCCGCCTCCTCCTCGAAGCCGCACTGGAGGAAGGAGAGCCAGCGCCCGTCCGCGAGCAGAAGGGCGAACGAGGCCACGGAGCCGTCCGGCCGCCGCACCACCAGCGCGCTCGACTCGTCGAGCCTCGACACCTCGCGGAAGAATGCGGGTGTGAGGATCTCGCGCTTGATCTCGCTGGCGCGCTCGTAGATCAGCCCCCACAGGCGCGCGAAGTGATCGGCGAGCTCCGCGAAGCCGCGCATGTGCTCGACGGTGAGGTCGGCCGAGCGCTTCAGCGTCTGGCGCGCGCGGCGGCGGTACTGGGAGCGCATGGCGCCGAGGTAATCGTCGAACGAGTCGAACGGCAGGTCGATCACCGCGGTCACGGGGATCGGCACCCCGGCGAAGCCCTCGCCGGCGAGATACTCCGCGGCCGGGCCGCTGCGCGACGTGAAGTTCTGCACGAGCACGAAGTCCGCCGGCTCGCGTTCGCCCTCCTCGAGCGCAGCGCCGATCAGCGCCTCCACGGCGGCCGGGCGCATGCCGTGATCGCGAACGAGGAACGGGTTGGTGAGCGGCGTGGGGCTGCCGAGCTCGTACGTCCGCGCGTACAGGAGGTCGGGCCATAGCCGCCTCAGTGCGCGCAGCGCCGGCCCGGTCTTCGGGCTGCGCACCGTGGGCATGTCGAGGTCGTAGAAGTAGCCCGGGCAGGCGGCCACCGGTCGCGTCGCGTCCGAGCCGTACGCCACCACCGGGCGCGAGCAGAGCCCGCGCAGCTCAACGCGCTCCCAGGCTTTGAGATATCCGTGCAGGAGCGGGCTGCTGTTCTCGCCCACGAGAGCGTCCCAGTCGTGCGGGTCAACGCGGTCGAGCGAGTCGAGCGCGCGGCCGCTGAGGGTCCCGCCCGTGGCCGTCGCGGAGGTCGAGCGACCCACCTGCGAGATCGTTGCCATCACGCGCCTCCTCTCAAGCCGAGCTCCTTTGCGCAAGTGCCTTCAGGTCCCCGCCGAGGCGCTTCAGCGAGCGCGCGCTGACCAGCGCCACTCCGAGCGGCAGCCAGTACGTGCAGATGCGCTGCACGAGCGACGCCAGCAGCGCCGGGCCGAGCGGCACGCCCACGAGCGTGAGCGCGTACGTGCTCGCGGCCTCCACTCCGCCGGCGCCCCCGGCGGGCAGTGGCAGCGTGGTGGACACGTAGCCGGTGGCGAACGCCACGGCGAGCGGCCCCGGGCCGATGGTCACACCGAACGCTCGCAGAGCCGCCCACACGGCGAGCAGGTCTCCGCCCCAGTGGAGCAGCCCGCCCGCGAGCGCGCGCAGGCCCTCGCGCCGGTCCGAGGCGAGCTGGCGGAGCAGCGCGACCGCGCGCAGCGCCGAGGCGAGCGTGCGGCGCACCTTGCCGCCGTGGTCCTCCGCCAGGCGCCGCCGCCGGCCGGAGGTGAAGAACAGGCCGCCGGCCACGCAAACGGGCGGCGCCACGAGCCACGCGATTTCCACACCCAGCGGCGCCGAATGCGCGGTTCCCACGAGCTGGGACAGCGCACCCCACCAGGCGAGCCCGGCCAGTACCGCCCACTGCGCCGTGTTGAGCGCGAGCACTCGCGTCCATGCATGCGGCGGCCGGTGCCCCAGCCGGCGCAGCGTCCAGTACTCGCCGCCCAGCCGGCCCGCCGCCGTGGCCACCGTGGAGGCGCCGAGCACTCCGGTCGTCACGCGCAGCGCCAGCCGCAGGTGGGGACGCGGCCCGTCCCATGCGCCCGCAATCACCTGGTAGAGAAGCGCGTACCCCAGATAGGCCACCGGCACGCCGGCCAGCGACAGCACGAACCACACCGGCTCGGCTCTGCGCACCGCATCCACGAGCCGCGAGTAGTTCGCGGCCTGGCCGATCAGCAGCCACACGCCAACGCCGAGCAGGGCGGTGACGAGGATCGTGCCGATCACATGGCGACGATTGGCACGACCGGGCTTGGACCTTGAAGCGGCCGGAGAGAGGTTTGCCTGGGCACTCATTTCGCATGGCTGAGCTACCCGAGCGGTGCAGCGCCAAGCTAAAGCGGGTCATACACCGAACATTTCTCCGGCGCCCGATCCGGGGTCAGCCGCGAGCGCTCTCGTCGAGCTCGTACAGCTCCGCCCCAAGGCGGCGAATGCGGCCCTCGCGAATTGCCTCGTTCAGCACTCGCTCGAAGTGCGGCCCGCACCATCTACGGGCTCCCGAAAGCTCCTTCAGGTTGTCGTGCGTGAGAACGCCGAAGCCGCGTAGCACCTTCGTAAGCTCCTCGAGCTCCGCTTCCATGCGGCTGTGGGCGCGCGTGCCTCCCAGGTCTTGCATTGGCAACTCCTTTCAATGCGGGCTGTCCTTCGCATACCCGCTGGAGGCTCGCCGTCCGGCCCGCTCGTCCGCGTGCTGACGCCCATCAGCCGGTGAGGCGCGACTCCTCGTAGTCGAGGTCGCGCTCGATCTCGCGCGCCAGCTCGCCCGGCACCTTGCGCTCCCGGCGGAGCTTGCTGAGCTCTCCCCGTTCGGCGCGCAGCATCTCGCGTCGCACGCGCCGGTACGCATCCGGATCCTCCTGCCCGTCCCCGTCCTCCTCGGCGCCGAGCCGCGTCCTCAGCCGGCGCAGGCGCAGGTCGTAGATCTCCCGCGCGCGCTCCACCGCCCGCTCGGGCAGCTCTTCCTCGTCCTCGAGCTCGCTCGCGCGCGCCAGTGCCGCCTCCACCAGGCGCCTGCGGGCCTCCAGGTTGCGCGCTCGCGCGGCCTCCGGACGGGCGAGGCCGAGCTTCTGGATGAGGAAGGGCAGCGTGAGGCCGGTCGGCACGAGCGTGCCGATCACGGTGGTGTACGCGAGCAGGATCACGAGCGGCCGGTCCGGGAAGGAGGCGCCTGTGGCTGTGGCCAGCGGGATGGACAGTGCCGCCGCGAGCGACACTCCGCCGCGCATCCCGCTCCAGCCCAGCACCGCCCGCTCGCGCGAGGACAGCCGGCTGCGCCCGCGCCCGCGCCGCTCGTCGATGAAGCTCGTGAGGTAGGGCACCGTGAACATCCAGGCGAAGCGCAGCAGGATCGCGGCGCCGGTGAGCGCGGCGGCATACCCCACGAGCGTTCCGGCCGACAGGCCCTCCAGGTCGCTCACCAGGGTGGGGAACTCGAGGCCCACCAGGAGGAACAGGAGCGACTCGAGGATGAACGTGGTCACCTCCCAGAACGAGTAGCTCTCGATGCGAGTGGCGGGCCCGAGCAGCTCCGACGCCGAGCGGCTCACGTACAGCCCGGCGGCGACCGACGCGAGCACCCCCGACAGCCCGAGCCGGTCCGCCACGAGATAGGCCGCGTACGCCGTGATCAGCGAGGTGGTGACCTCGAGCTCGGGCTCGTCGATGCGGCGGCGCACGCGGCCGGTGATGAACGCGACGCCGAGCCCCACCGCGATGCCCCCCGCGGAGATCTTGAAGAACTCCCCGACGGAGCTTGCCAGCGAGAAGCTGCCCGCCAGCGTCACTCCCACCGCGATCTTGAACACCGCCAGGCCGGTGCCGTCGTTCACGAGCGCCTCGCCCTGGAGGATGGTGGACAGACGCTGAGGGGCGCCGAGCCTGCCGGCCACGGCCGTGGCCGCAATGGGATCGGTTGGACCGAGCACGGCGCCGAGCACGAAGGCCGCTCCCCACGAGATCCCGGTGAGCTCGTGCGCCACCACCGCGATGCCGGCCATGGTCATCAACACGAGCCCGGTGGCGAGCAGGAACACCGAGCGCGCGTTGGCCTGTAGCTCCTCCGACGACGAGAGGAAGCCCGCCGCGTACACGAGCGGCGGGAGGAACACGAAGAACACCACGTTCGGATCGAGCCGGATGTTCGGCGCGCCCGGCACGAACCCGAGCCCCAGGCCGCCGAGCACGAGCACGATCGGGTGCGGCACCGGCAGGCGGCGAGCGAGCGCAGCCAGCAGCACCACGGCGGTGAGCAGCGCGATGAACAGCTCGATCTTCGCCATGCCTGACTGCCAGTTACCCGCGATTGACCGTGCGCTTACAGGCGCCGTGAGCCGGCAACGGCCGCGGGTACACGGTCCAGCGTGCTCCACGACATCGAGTCCCTGCTCGACTCCGCCCAGCAGGCGGTGCGGCTGGTGCTCGATCGGGCGGTGTCGATCAACCCGTGGTGGCTGATCGCGGGACTCGTGCTGTACGAAGCCGCCCAGGCGGTGCGAACCCGCGGCTGGTTCAACATCATCCGCGCCTCCTACCCGGAGGAGACCCACCTACGGGCCCGGGACGTGACCGCGGCGATGCTGGCCGGCGTGGGGCTCAACGCGCTGCTGCCCGCCCGCGGCGGCGACTTCCTCAAGCTGTTCATGGTCCGGCGCAGAGCGCCCGCGCTTCGCTACTCCACCCTCATTGCGTCGTTCATCCCCGAGACGCTGTTCGAAAGCGCATGCGGCGCCGCGCTGGTGGTGTGGGCGCTGGCCCACGGCTTCCTGCCGGTGCCGGTGGGGCCGGGGGATCTGCCCGAGGTGGACGTGTCGCTGATCATGTCCCATCCCGTGCTGTCGCTGCTCGGGGCGGCCGTCCTCGGCGCGGCCGCGATCCTCCTCGTGCGCTGGCTGCGTTCACGCGCCCGCGACCTTGCGCGCCGGCTGCGCCAGGGCTTCGCGATCCTCCGCTCACCGCGCCGGTTCGCGTCCGGGGTGGCGAGCTGGCAGGGCCTTGGGCGCGTGGTCCGGCTCGCCGGCCTCGCCTGCTTCATGGCGGCGGTGAGTCTCCCCGTGACGCTGAACACCGCGCTCCTGGCGATGGCGTCCCAGAGCGCGGGACGGGTGATCCCGATCGCCCCGGCGAGCGCGGGGATTCGCGTGGCGATGCTGTCCTACGGCTTCGTGGAGATCACCGACAAGCCGGTGGACGTGGCGAGCGTGACCGGCTTCTGGCTCGCGCTCGGAGCCGCCCATCTGATCGTGAGCGTGGTGGTGTCCCTCTCGATCCTCGGGGTCACTTTCGGCACGTTCTCGCCGCGCCGCGCGCTGCGCCTGGCCACGGCCAAGCGCGAGCTCCAGCCGGAGTGAGCGTCATGACATCGCGGTGATGGAGACGGCATTTCCGGGGTAGGGCACTGTCGAGATGGGAGCCGGGGAGCGTCTTCACGTCAGCCGAGTACCCAGCAGGCGCGAGCGATGGTGCCTGCGTCGCGTGCTGCTCGGCGACTGGACGTGGCTCATCCGCGACCCCACCGATCTGCTGCGCCTTGCCTTCCTCATCGGCATCTTCACGCAGCTGCCGCGCGAGAACTGGTCCGGCGCGCTCCGCCTGTTTCTCACCTTCCTCGTCTGCCTGATCCCGCGGCTGATCAACACGCCCCAGGTGTTCGACTTCGCGTTCAACGTGGCGATGTCGCTTCAGGCGTGGGGCAACATCGGCAGCGCGTTCGAGGCGTGGCTGCCGTACCACGACGTGGTGCATTGCGTGCTCACGATGGCCACCGCCGCGCTCTTCTACTTCGTGCTCGTGCGGCTCCGGCTCGTGCCCGATCTCGCGCAGCGGCGGTCGGTGAGGCAGGGGGTGGGCATCGCGGTGCTCACGTTCGCGATCGGGTCGCTCGTGGGTGCCGTGTACGAGGAGTACGAGTGGTTCGCCATCAACTACCTCCACGCGCACCTCACCGAGTACTACACGCACGACATCGCGGATCTCGCGTTCAACGGGCTCGGCTCGCTCGGCGCGGCCGCGCTGCTGGCGCTGTGGGCGCGGCGCGGCTGGAGCACGCGACGGCCGGAAAACGGCGATCCATTGCCGCGTCTTGCCACCGGCCTCGAGCAGCGGATGGCCCGCAGTGCGCGCGACCCTCACGTGAGGCGCCGCGGGCGGGCCCACCTCGACCGCGGCGACAGGCCGCCGCCCTCGCCGCACCTGCCGGCCTTCATCGCTCGCGACTGGACGCCGCTCGTGAGAGACGTGAGCGACCTGCTGCGGCTCTCCTTCTTCGTGGGGATCTGGCTCTCGCTCGGCAGCGGCGCGGGTGACATCTCCGTCCGCTTCGCCCTCACGTTCCTCGTGTCGCTCGCGGCCCGCTGGGTCGACCCGCCGCGTCCGTTCGATCTCGCCTTCAACCTCGCGATGGCGTTCCAGGCGTGGGGCGACTACGCGGGAGCGTTCAGCGCGTTCAGCGCGTTCCAGGACTGGACCTACGTGCTCGTGTCGCTCGCGTTCGCGGTCGTCCTGTACCTCGCGCTGCTGCGGCTGCGGGTGTTCCCCGACTTCGCCGACGCGTCCGGCGTGCACCGGCGTGTCGCGGTGTTCCTGGCCGCGGCGTCGCTCGGCTACAGCGTCGGCGTCTACTACGCGCTCTACATCTACGTCGCCAATCACTTCCTCGGAGCGTCGTTCCGCACCGGATGGAACCTGCTCACGCTCCACCTGGCGCTCGACTGCGTGGGCGCGGTGCTCGGCGCGGCGGTGCTGGTGGCGTGGGACATCTACGGCTGGGCCAATCGCCGGCGGCTGTCCGCGCGCGTGCTCGCGGCATGACGAGCGTCGAGACGTACGCACGGCCGCTCCTCGCGCGGTTCGACGAGGCACTCGGCGGTCCGGCGCGGCGGCGGGTGGTCGTGCTGCTCGCTCTCGTGCTCGCTCTCGACGCGGCGGACAAGGCCACTGTGGGAGCCGTCGCGGCCGAGCTGCAGCGCGGCCTCGGCATCACCAACCTGCAGCTCGGCATCCTGGCGGCGGCGTCGCTCGGCGTGGCGGGGATCGCCACAGTGCCCGCGGGCATCATCGCCGACCGTCTGCGCCGAACCTGGCTGCTCGCGGCGGCCGTTCTCCTCTGGAGCGGGACCCTCATCCTGGCCGGCGCGTCGGGCTCGTTCGCGATGCTGCTCATCTCGCGCCTTGCGCTCGGCGCGCTCGCGGCCACGGCGGGGCCAACGCTCGCCTCGCTCGTGGGCGACTACTTCCCCACCCACGAGCGCGGCCGCTTCTTCGCCTACATCCTCACGGGCGAGATCATCGGCGCGGGCTTCGGCTTCATCGTCTCCGGCGAGATCACGGCGGTGCTGTCGTGGCGCTGGGGCTTCTGGGTGCTGGTGCTCCCGGGCATCGCGCTGGCGTTCGCGATCCTCAAGCTGCTGCCGGAGCCGAAGCGTGGGGGCGCGAGCCGGATCCCGGACGGTGCCGAGCGCGTGCCCATGGGCGCGGACGAAGCCGCCACCGACGGCGGGGACGAAGAACTGACGGTGGCGCAGGAGGTGGCGCAGGGGGACGGGATCGAGCCCGATGAATCGCTCGTGCTCGACGAGGACCCCACGGAGATGGCCGTGCCAGACGCCATCCGCTACGTCCTGCGCGTGCCCACCAACCGCGTGCTCATCGTGGCATCGGCGCTCGGCTGGTTCTTCTTCGCGGGCGTGCGCACGTTCGGCGTGATCTTCGTGCGCGCCCAGTTCGGCCTGGGTCAGGCCACCGCCACGGCGCTGCTTGCCGCGATAGGCGTGGGCGGACTGGTGGGTGTGCTGCTCGGAGGCCGCATCTCGGACGCCCTGATCGCGCGCGGCCACCTCAGCGGACGTGTGCTCGTCGCGTTCACGGGCTACGCGCTCACGCCGCTGCTGCTTGCCCCGGCCATCGCGAGCCACAACCTCTGGATCTCGCTGCCGCTCTTCTTCGCCGGCACGATGGCGCTCGGCTCGGCCAATCCGCCGGTGGACGCCGGTCGGCTTGATGTGATGCACCACCGGCTCTGGGGGCGCGCGGACGCGGTCCGCACCGCCGCTCGCAGCTGGGCCGAGGCGGCTGCTCCCATCGCGTTCGGCGGCGTGTCGCAGCTCCTCAGCAGCGGCAACGCGTCGCCGTTTGCGGCGGGAGGTGGGGCCGCCACTCGGCACGCCGCGAGCGAGTCGGCCCACGGCATCCAGCAGACATTCCTGATCATGCTCGTCCCGCTGATGGTCGGCGCGCTCATCGGGCTCAGAGCCCGCCGCACCTACCCGCGTGATGTGGCCACAGCGGCCCGCTCCGAGGAGAGGGCGCCCGTGGACTGACGCCGGGCGTGATTCGCGCTAGCGACGCGGCGGCTCGCCGGTGAGCATCCAGCAGTGATTCTTCACCTGCTTCACGAGGCCCTCCGCACGCAGCTCGGCGAGCGAGCTCGTCACCGACGGGCGCGACGCACCCACCAGCTGCGAGAGGGTCCCGTGCCGGAGCGGCACGGTGAACGCCACGCCCTCGGGAGTGACCCGTCCCCACCTGTCGGCCAGCGACCACAGCGCGAGCACGAGGCGGCGCTTGAGCTGGCGGATCTGCGTGAGGGCGAGCAGGCTCGCGAGCAGGCGGGACCTGGACAGGAGCCGGCTCATCAGCTCGCTGGTGAGCGCAGGCGAGCGGCCGATCACGGCGGCGGCGCGGCTGTCGAGCAATGCGATCCGCGCCGGCTCGCACACCCGCCACGAGGTGCCCGTGCGGACGCACGCGCCGTCCTCCTCGCCACAGTCCCAGGGCCGCAGGAGGTCGCCGGGGCCGAGCGGCTCCGCGGAGCTGCGCCCCTCGAGCGACTGGCAGCGGGTGAGAAAGCCGTCGAGCACGAGCATGCCAAATGCGCCGTCGACCGCGAGGGGCGCCGTGTCCGGATCCCATGCTCCGGCGTCGAGGCGGAGCACGTTCACGCGCAGTAGCTGCTGCAGCGCCACGGCATGCGCGAGCGGCACTGCCGCCGCAAGCGATCGGTCCTCGTCGAGGAGCGGCACGCGGCGGTCGGGATCGCGCCCGCCGTTAGACCTCGGCGGGATTTCCAACAGCAATTCGCGCACGGCTCACCTCACAAGAGTTTCGGTTCAGTACCACGAAGCTTGGGCGGCCGCGCGGGGTGACGAGAAGGGAGTACCCCACAGATCGCCCCGGGACCGTCCCGCCGTCACGTCTCTTACCTCTCGCAGTTAACGCGCCGCGCGCTGGGGCAAGCGAGGTGCGATAGCGACTAAGGAGGGACGATGAAAGAGCCACGTCAACGTCCGGAAGCTCGGCCTGCGGATCCGATCGCGCCCGCCGTTCACGACTGGCGCAGCGAGGTGGTCGGCGCCAGCGGCCTCAACGTGCTGATCGGCGCCTGGCTGATCATCGCGCCGTGGGTGCTCCCGTACGTGGCGGGGGATCCGCAGTGGAACGATGTGATCTTCGGTTTCATCATCGGAGCCTTCGGCCTCACGCGCGTGTTTGGCGCGTATCGCGAGAGCTGGATGAGCTGGATCAACGCCCTGATCGGCGTCTGGTTGTTCATCGCGGCCTTCACGATCGATGTCTCCACGTCGGCGTTCTGGAACGACATCGCCACCGGAGTGGCCGTGTTTGTGCTCGCCGTCTGGAGCGCGAGTGCCTCGGACGCGGCGAAGCACCTGCCGCGCCGGCGCGACGAGCGCTACCGCGGCGGCCGCGTGATCACGCATTGACGCTCGAGCCCGGCTGGCCGGGGGCCCCGCGCCTCCGGCCCGCCCGGGGCGTCACGCCACTGACACGGCGGCCAGGAGTGCTGGCCTCCCCTCGTATCCGTAATTTGCCCGCGGAAGTCGCGGGTTATGGACGGATGCCGCCGCTCCTCGGCCTACGTACGGTGCCCACATGTCCCAGCTCGCGGCAGTCGCGTACGCCACGTCGACCTCGAACCAGGCCGCCAGTCACGGCGGGGCATGGGTCGTGGCGCTCCTGATCGGCGTGCAGATCGCGATGCTCGTGTTCAGCCTCTGGTGGCTCCATCGCGAGGACAGCTCCGGCGAGGATCCGGGCGACGGCGGCGGCGGCGGTTCTGGCAAGCGCCCGCCCGAGGGGCCACCGCCCACTGACGAGCCGGCGTGGTGGCCGGAGTTCGAGCAGGACTTCGCCACCTACGTGGCCGGCGGCACACGCGTGGGCAGCTAGATCTCAGGCCTGCAGCCTGCCGAGGAGCTCGTCGAACTCGGCGTCGGTCACCACGCCGCGCCGGTGGAGCTCGGTCAGGTCATGCACGCTCTCCGCGGGGTTGGCCGCCTGAGCGGGCGCGGGCGCGGGTGGCGCGGGCGCGGGCGCCGGTGCGCTCGGGGCGGGCTCTGCCACGCGGTCTCCAAATGCGGCATGCACGTGCTGCTCCGCCCAGCGGCCACCCTGGCGTCCGGCGATCCACTTGAAGGTGCTCGCGTCGGTGCTGCCGGTGATCGCCCGGCTGCGGATCATCTGGCTGAGAAGCGCCACGCCGGCAACGCTAGCCCCGCCGCCGCGCGCGCGACTCATCCGAAGCGGGTGAACCTGGCTTGGCCGGGGTAGACGCGCCGCATGCCGAAGGCGGAGGCAAACGAGCTCCAGGTCGACGGCCGCCGGCTGCCGATTCGCAATCTCGACCGCGTGATCTTCCCGAATGCGGGCACCACCAAGGCCGAATTGCTCGAGTACTACGTGTCGGTTGCGGACGCGATGCTGCCGCACCTGCGCGAGCGGCTGCTCCACATGCACCGCTACCCGGAAGGAGTAACGGGGCCGCGCTTCTGGCAGAAGGACTGCCCGGACTTCCGGCCCGACTGGATGCCCGTGGCGCCGGTGTGGAGTCGCGACAAGGGCGAGAACATCAACTACTGCGTGCTGAACGAGCTCGCGTCGCTCCTGTGGGGCGTGAACATCGGCAGCGTCGAGCTGCACACCTCGCTGCACGAGCGGTCCGATCTGCACCGCCCCACCGTGCTCGCGTTCGATCTCGACCCGGGCGAGGGCACGACCATCGTCGAGTGCTGCGAGGTGGCGCTCCGTGTCCGCGAGCTGCTGCGCGGCGTGGGCCTCGCCGCGTTCCCGAAGACGTCAGGGTCGAAGGGACTTCAGGTCTATGTGCCGCTCAACACCGACGTGACCTACGACGTGACCAAGCCGATCGCGCGCCGCATTGCCGAGCTGCTCGAGGAGCAGACGCCCGCGTCCGTGTCCACGCCAGTTGGCTGGGACGAGGTCGAGCGGGCGCTGCACACGCGCGATCCCGCGCCGCTCAGCTTCGAGATGGGGGACGTGCCCGAGCGCGTGGCGAGGCACGGCGACCTGTTCGCCGACGTGTTGACGCTGCGGCAGGCGGTGCGGTGAGCCTCAGCCCACGCCCTGCGTGATCGGGTCGAACGGCCCGTTGTCGCCCGACAGCGGATCCGGCTTGAAGTGGATGAAGGCGGCATCGCCGAGGCCGAGGCTCTGCGCGCTCGCCTCGAGCGCCTTCGGCCGGGCAACGTTGTCCCAGCGGCCCGTGTCCACCCGGTGCTGCAGCGCCAGCACGCCGGCCACGAGCTCCGCCGGGGTGAAGTTGCAGTGCTGCTGGCGCTCGATGAATGCTTGCCGCAGGAGGCGGTGCGAGTCCGCCTGGCGCACCGTCTGGGCGTACTTGTTCTCGTGCTGCACCGGAACAAGCTGGTCGGAGATCGTGTGCATGTCGAGCTCCGGCGCGAGCAGGTGACCGTGCGGCACAGACGTCTGGTCGAGCCACTGGATCGCTCCGCGGTCGGCCTTGATGTCCGCTCCCTGGGTGAGCGTGCTCAGGTCGTCCCGCAGGTTCAGGCCCGCCTCCCTGTACAGCGCCCGGACCTCCGGCGCGTATGACGACTGGTCGAGCAGCCGCTCGAAGTCCTCGCCCGCGGTCCACGAGCCGTTCCCGCCGGCGGCCTGCT
Source organism: Thermoleophilaceae bacterium (assembly GCA_036378175.1). GTDB lineage: Bacteria > Actinomycetota > Thermoleophilia > Solirubrobacterales > Thermoleophilaceae > JAICJR01. The sequence continues at coordinate 38,610 of DASUWY010000085.1, read as the reverse complement.
CGATGTAGGGACGGCCGAACTCGACGAAGTCCATGGTGGTGAAGCCGCCGCTGAACTGCACGTCGTACTGGCCCTGCTCCTGCGCGTCATAGTCGTGCGGGGCGGGCATCGGCTGACCGGGCGCCCAGGACGCCACGTTCATGAACGCCATCGCCAGCGCGAGCCGGGCGCGTCCCTGAGGGGTGGTCTGCGCCTGGTGCGCGAGCGTGTCAAGCTGCTCGCCCGTGGCGAGCCCCTCGGGCGGGCCGCCCGTGAAGCGCACGAGCTTGATCGGCACGCCCGGTGCCAGCAGCTTGCTCATCGTGTACTCGCCGTCGAGCTGGTAGTTGTTGAGCTGGATCCCGCCGCCGACGATGCCGCAGGTGGTGAACGAGCCGTCCACGCGGCCGTACGGGTTCGACTCGTCCTCGAGCGCGCTGATCAGGCCGCCCATCGAGGTGCCGAAGGCGAGCACGTTGTCCGGTGACGAAGGCAGCTGGGGCGTGAGATCCGAGAGCGCCTCGAACTGGTCCCGCAGTGCGGAGCCGAGCGCCCACCAGGATCCGTTGGGGTCATACGAAGAGCCCACGAGCGCGTAGCCGCGATCGAGCAGTGCCTGCTTGGTGGTGCCGTCCGGCGCGTCCGCCGCGACAAGCGGGCCAAAGCCGTGGCTGTACAGCAGCACGTTGCCGTTCCAGGGCGACGGCACGTCCGCCACCCAGCTGCCGCCGTCCGACGTCGTGCCTGAATAGCTCGTGGACGTGGCGGCCGCGGCGGTGGAGAGCGACACACCCGTGGCGAGCATGCCCGTGACGACAAGGACGATCGACAGGCGGCGAACGGTCACGACACTCCTCCTCCTCGCGTGAGACCAGCGCGCGGCAAGCTACCGAGTAACAAGCTGCTTGTCAATCGGCTTGCTTCCGCCCCCCGGCGCTCCTCGAGGCGACTAAGGTTGCTCCATGAACCCAGCAACGAGCGCGCCGGCCGTCTCCGTCACGCCGCACGCCCGCAGCCGCGTGGCCTACCTCGTGTACCGCGTCGAGCGCCGCCTGCGCTCCCGCCTCGACGAGGTCACCCGCACCCACGGTCTCACCACCACCGAGTACGTCACGCTGAGCGTCCTGCGCGAGCGCGACGGCATGTCGTGCGCGCAGCTCGCGCGCTGGGCCTTCGTCACGCCGCAGGCGATGAACCTCGTGATCTCCGCGCTCGAGCGGCGCAACCTCGTGAAGCGGCGGCCGGACCCCGCCCACCGCCGCGTCCTCCGCGCGTCCGTCACCGCCAAGGGGCTGCGGATGCTCCACGACTGCGATCGCTCGATGGACCGCATCGAGGCCGAGATGCTGCGCGACCTGCCGCCGGAGGCGGTCGAGGAGCTACGCAGCTCGCTGGCCTCGTGCGCGCACGCGCTCGAGACCACGCGCCCCCGCCTCGCCTGAGCTCGCCATGCCGCAGCGGCCGGACCTCGAGGCACGCCACCGGCGCAGGCGCGAAGCCACCCGCCAGCGGCTCATGGAGAGCACGCGCGAGCTGGTGGAGGAGCTTCCGTGGCGTCACGTCTCCGTCGAGCTGATCGCCGAGCGCGCCGGGCTCGCGCGGAGCGGCTTCTACAAGCACTTCCCGGACAAGCCGGCTCTGCTGTTCGCGCTGATCGAGGAGCTGGGCACCGAGCTCGCGGCCGTCCCCGCGTCGTGGCAGGAGGCCGAGCACGGCGATCCGCGCGAGCGCCTGAGGAACGCGGTGCGGATGCTCGTCGAGACCTTCCACCGGCACGGACGGCTGGTTCGCGCGCTCGCTGACGAGGCGGCCGGCAACGAGGAGCTGGCAGGCCGCTACTCACAGCTGGGGGCGAGCCTGGCCGACGCGGTGGCCGAGCGCATCGCGCGTGACAACGCCACGGGACTGAGCGCGATCGGCGATCCGGGGGAGGTGGCCACCGCCCTCATCTGGATGAACGAGCGCTTCCTCCTCGTGCGCTTCGGTCAGCGCCCGCTCGGCGATCCCGAGCGTGCAGCCGCGGCGCTCTCCGAGATCTGGATCCGGACGCTCTATGGGTCAGGCTGAGTCAGGAGGCTGACACACCGCTGGCGGGATCGCAAAAGGTGTGTTTATGGTGACGGAACGTCGCTGTGTGGCGCCCAAGCCGCTACGGCGCCATCCGAGATAGGGCTCGCCGAGAACGACCTCTGGTCCGGTCGTTGGCGAGGCACGAGAGCTGACCGCAACTCGCGTCGTCATGACGACGGCTGCGCGCTGCCAGAAAGGTGCGTCGATGATCGCTGGGCAGGGGAACCCCGCGGAGCTTTGCCTGAAAAGGTCGGCTGCTCTGCTGCTGGCTGGACTGTCGCTCCTTCTGGTCGCGCTCTCGCTGGCGCCGGCGGCGCATGCCGCCACCAGTCGCGCGGTGGTGGGGACCCACTACGCCCGCATCGTCGCCGACTGCGCCGATCCCGCCCCGGGCCACGTGAGCTGCTACGCGCTCCGCCGGGTTCCCGCGACAGCGGCCACGCCCGGTGCGGTGCCGTACGTGGTGGGCTCGCACTACGCGGTCGGCCCGGTCGGCGGCTACACGCCCGCGGACCTGTGGACGGCGTACGGACTCGGCACAAAGAACGCTCTCACCGCCGCGGACGGGCCGGGCACGCATCACACCGTCGCAATCGTCGATGCGTACGACGACCCCAACATCGAGGCCGACCTCGGGACCTTCGACACGCAGTACAGCCTGCCCGCGTGCACCACCGCCAACGGCTGCTTCGAGAAGGTCGGCCAGACCGGGAGCAGCACGGACCTGCCGACCGCGGCGGGCACGAACGGCTGGGACGGCGAGATCTCTCTCGACGTGGAGGCCGTGCACGCCACCTGCCCGGACTGCAAGGTGCTGCTCGTGGAGGCGGACTCCAGCCTGTCGAGCGACCTCGCCGCCGCGGTGGACACCGCCGTGTCGCTCGGCGCCACCGAGGTGACGAACTCCTACGGAGCGCCGGAGTTCACGAATACGACGACCCAGGACAGCTATGACCACCCGGGCGTCGTGATCACCGCCTCCGGAGGCGACAACGGCTATTACAACTGGGACAGGCCCACGCTCTCCGCAAAGGCGAACACGCCCGCGGCCTATCCGCAGGTGGTGGCGGTGGGCGGCACGCAGCTCGACCTGAACAGCGACGGCACGCGCTCGGCTGAGCGCGTGTGGAACGACGACACCGGCCCGAACGCGGGCGACGGTGTGACCGGTGGCAGCGGCGGCGGCTGTAGCACGCTCTTCACCGCCGACCTGTGGCAGAGCTCCGTGGCCGACTGGTCGTCGGCGGACTGCGTTGGTTCCGGCCGCCTCGTGGCGGACGTCTCGGCGATCGGCGATCCCATCACCGGGTTCGACACCTACGACAGCTACAACACCCACGGCGGCAGCGGCTGGGTGACCACCGGCGGCACGAGCCTCAGCTCACCCGTGATCGCGGCCATGTACGCGCTCGCGGGCGGAGCCCAGGGCGTGGACTACCCGGCGGAGACGCTCTACTCGGGCCACACGGCGGCGCCGAGCGCGCTCCATGACGTCACCGCCGGTGGCAACGGCTGGTGCGACGGCGCTCAGCCCGCCGACTGCGGCACGCCTCCCGCCACGCGGGACGACTGCGGCGGCACCACCGCATGTGACGCCGCCACCGGCTTCGACGGCCCGAGCGGCGTGGGCGCGCCCTCCGGCCTCATCGACTTCTCGCCCGTGATCGGGTCCTTCACCATGGCGGCCACCGGCGCGGCCGACACGCCAATCGACGTCGATGGCAGCGCGTCCACGTCGTCCGTGGACGCGATCACGAACTGGCACTGGAACTGGGGCGACGGCAGCTCGAACACGACGAGCAGCGCGCAGACCACGCACAGCTACACGAGCACGGGCATCTACACGGTCACGCTCACGGCGAGCACGGCCGCGGGTCATACGAGCGTGCCGGTGACGAACACCATCAACGTCGACACGGCGCCGCCTTCGAACAGCTCGCGGCCGACGATCACGGGCACCGCCGCCGACCTGAGCACGCTCACCGAGCATCACGGGAGCTGGGACGGCTCGCCCACCGGCTACGCCTACCAGTGGCAGCGCTGCCACTCGGACGGGACGAACTGCGCGGACATCGCGGGCGCGACCGGCCAGACCTACAAGCTGCTCGACGCCGACGTCGGCCAAAAGATCCTCGTGCTCGAGACCGCGAGCAACGCGGCGGGGGACAGCACGCCAGCCGCGTCCGACCCGACCGCCGTGATCGGATCGGCTCCCGCGCCCACCACGGCCGGCTTCACTCAGGGGACCGGCTCGCCGTCCTCCACCGGCAGCACGCCCACCGCCGTGGCGATCAGCCCGCGCGGCGGTGTGGTGGCTGTGACCAACCACGATGACGACACGGTGTCGGTGTTCACGATCGACGCCGACGGCGGCCTCTCCGAGGTCTCGGGCTCGCCGTTCACCACCGGCCCCTCGCCGACCGCCGCGGTGTTCAGCCCGGACGGCGAGTTCCTGGCCATCCCCGACGGCAACGCGATCTCGATGTTCTCGGTGGCGGGGGACGGCACCCTTTCTGCGGTCGCGGGCTCGCCGTTCATCCTCGCGGGCCCCACGCCGCCCGCTCCCGGCGCGTTCCCGTATCCCCACGCGATCGCGTTCAGCCCGGACGGCAGGTTCATCGCCGTCGCGGACCCCTACTACAACGGCGTGGGCGCCGTGCACATGCTCTCCGTCGCCGCCGACGGGAGCCTCAGCGAGCCCTCCACGGCCGCGGCGACCCCGGTCACCCAGCCGGTCTCGGTTGGGTTCGGCCCATCCGGCGGCCTGCTCGCGGTCACCCTTCAGAACAACAACAAGGTTCAGATGTACAGCGTGGGGTCCGATGGCTCGCTCACGGCCTCTGGCTCTCCGGTGACCGTCGGCCACATGCCCACCGACGCCGAGTTCAGCCCCGGTGGCGGCCTGCTCGCCGTGTCGAGCCTCAACGACAACTCTGTGTCGGTGTTCTCCGTGAGCGGAAGTGGTGCGCTCAGCCAGGTGCCAGGCTCACCGTTCGCGAGCTCCGTGGCGCCCACGGAGCTGTCGTTCAGCGACGCCGGCGGACTCCTGGCAGCGGTTGGTGCCAGCGGCGTGGAGAATGGGGTGTGGGTTGCCTCGGTGGGGTCGGGAGGCGCGCTCACGAGCGTCGACGATCAGCCGATCGGCGGGTTCGACACGGATAGCCACTTCGGCCTTCAGTCCGCGGCCTTCAGCCCCGGTGGCGGGATCATGGCCGTGGCCAACCAGTACACGAACAAGGTGTACGTGTTCTTCCAGAACCCGTCCGCGTCGATCGACTCGCCCGCCGGCGGCGGCACCTACGACGTCGGCCAGGTGGTTCCGACCACGTACCACTGCCACGACTCATCGGAGGGTCCGGGCATCGCGAGTTGCGCGGACAACAACGGCGGCTCGGGCGGCACGGGAACGCTCGACACCTCGAGCGCGGGGACTCATTACTACGCCGTCACCGCCACCAGCCAGGACGGCGCTCATAAGGCCGTGACCATGAGCTACACGGTGCGGGCGACTCCTGTGCCGAGCAACACCGCGCCTCCCACGATCACCGGCACCGCGCAGCAAGGTCAGACGCTCACCGAGCACCACGGCTCGTGGACCGGCTCCCCCACCGCATGGGGCTACCAGTGGCAGCGCTGCAACCCCGACGGAACGACCTGCGCGGACATCTCCGGCGCGACGGATCAGACCTACACGCTCGGCTCAGGCGATGTGGGCATGACGATCGCCGTCAAGGAGACGGCGACGAACTCGGGCGGCACGAGCGCGCCGGCCATCTCCGCGCCAACGGGTGTGATCGCCGCGCCCCCGAGCGGAGGCGGAGGCGGGGGCGGTGGCAACACGCCATCCGGTGGCGGCACACCGCCATCGAACCCCGGGCCGACACCGCCGGTGCCGGCGCCCACGCCCCCGGCCGGCAACGACAAGCCACGGCTCGACTCGATGTTCGCGGCCGTTGCCAGTCCGCACGGCAAGCGTGCTTCGATCGCGAAGCTGCTCAAGGCCGGTGGCCTCACGCTCACCGTCACTTCTCCCGAGGCGGGTGTGCTCGTCACGTCCTGGTACGTGGTGCCGCGCGGCGCTCACCTCTCGAAGGCGAAGCCCGTGCTCGTCGCCACCGGGCACGTGAGATTCAACGCTCCCGGCCCGGCGAAGCTCAAGATCAAGCTCACCGGCACGGGCCGGCGCATGCTCAAGCACGCCAAGCGGATGAAGCTCACCGGAAGGTCGGCGTTCACGGCACCCGGCTCCGCGGCCGTGGTGTCGATGAAGAAGTTCACGCTGAAGAAGTAGTCGCCTGTGCGCCTGTCACGCTCGTGGCAGGCCCTCGCAGCGGCCGATCCATTCCCGCAGCCGCGGATAGGCATCTCCGAGCCCCAGGTGCTCGGCGAGCACCAGGTGAAACAGATCGTCGTCATCGGGCTCGATGAGCATCCCGTACTTCAGGAACGGGAACGCCACCACGTCAGCGGCACTGAGCGAGTCGCCGAAGAGGAAGCTGCGCCCCTCGAGCAGCGCCTCGAACCGATCGCGCGAGTCGCGCAGCTCCGCCGCCCACGCGGCGCGCCGGGCGGGTGCGGCGCCGGGCTCATCCGCGAGCCGGTTCGGGGCGACCTTCCATACGCCGTTGAACCAATCCACGAACGTGTCGAGCTCCGCTCGCCGTGCCGGCTCGGTCGGCCATAGAGGCGGTTGGGGTACCAGGCGCTCGAGGTCGCGGAGGATCAACGGCGAATCGCTCACCACGCGCCCGTCGATCTCGGCCACCGGCACGAGTGACTGTCCCGACAAGGCCTCGAGCGCCGAGCGGTCGCCGGGATCGTGGTCGATCCACTCGACGTCGATTCGTTTGTATGCGCACGCGATCGCGATGCGCTCGACGTTCGTGGAGAAGGGGATCCGGTGGACGCGAATTCGCACGCGCTGATGATGGGCCATCGGGATTCTCCGAGCCACGAATCCTGCTGACCGGCCGCATTAGCGGGGCTTATCCCTTGACCGCAGGCCGCGCGAGCCGTTACCTTGCCCCAGTCCCTTCACCGGTATCGCGAAGGGCAGGTGGTGTGAATGACGACTGCCGCCATGGAAAACGTCACGTCGCGCACGCGGGTCTAGCCCGCCACTTCCGCGCGACCCGTCTTCCTCTCACATCACTTCTCTCGGAGGTAGCCCTTGTCGCGCGATCAGCGCACCCGCGCGCGGCGGAGCCAGACCAGCTTCCGCTGCCGCAACTGCCGGCTCGACGTCCCGATGGGCGCGCCCGGCACCGAACATCGAAATCACTGCCCGAGCTGCCTGTGGAGCAGGCATCTCGACTCGACGCCGGGCGACCGCGCCGCGGATTGCGGCGGGTCCATGGAGCCGATCGCCATCTGCGTGCGGCCCGGCGGCGAATGGGCGCTCATCCACCGCTGCAGCGGCTGCGCGACCCTGCACGTGAACCGCGTGGCGGGCGATGACAACCCGCTGATGCTCATGCGCCTGGCGGTCCGGCCGCTGGCCCAGCCACCGTTCCCGCTCGAGTGGCTGGGCCGCCTGTAGGGAAGCGGCGGGCCGGCTATAGCGCCTACTCGGCCAGCATGCGCGCCTGCTCGAGCGCGCGCCGGATTAGGCGGGACACGTGCATCTGTGAGATGCCCAGGCGCTCCGCGATCTCCGTCTGCGTCAGGTCCTCGATGAAACGCAGATGAAGGATCAGGCGGTCACGCTCCGGAAGAGCCCGCAGCGCCTTGCCCACCGACGTACGGTCCTCGATCAGGTCGAAGCGCTTGTCGGTCTCGCCGAACGTCTCGGCAATGCTCTTGGTCTCGCCGTCGCCGGAGTGCAGCGGCGTGTCGAGCGAGGCGGTGTGGTACGCCACGTTGGCCTCGATCGCCTCGATCACCTCTTCCACGGGCAGATCCAGCTCTTCGGCCACCTGCTCGGGACTGGGTGAGCGGCCCAGCCTGCCCGACAGCCGCTCCACGGCCGCGTTCACCTTGAGCACGCGCTCCTGTGTGTCGCGCGGTACGTGCAGGGTCCAGCCGTAGTCGCGGAAGTAGCGCCTGAGCTCGCCCAGCATCGTGGGCACCGCGTAGCTCGAGAAGCTGATTCCGCGATCCGCGTCGAAGCGGTCGATCGCCTTCACGAGCCCAAGGCTCGCCACCTGCATGAGATCGTCGAGCGACTCGCCGCGCCCCTCGTAGCGGCGCGCGAGGCTGCGGGCGAGCGGGAGGTAGCGCTCGATCAGCTCGCGGCGGGCACGCAGGTCCCCGTCGCATTGGTGGCGGTGGAAGAGCAGCTGCTCACGCCGCTTCCGATCGGAGGGCAGTTGCGGGGTCAGGTGTCGGGGGGCTGCGGGGATGGTTGCGAGGGCCATTGGGGATTCCGTCCTTGGTCGGTGGGAGATTCAGTCGGCCGGCGCCGCGGCGCCGGCGTGCGTGTGCGCCTTGTAAGATGGCGCAATAGCTATTGCCGTAATGGGCATTGCAGCAATAGCAGTTGCTGCAACGGCTATTGCCGCAATAGCTATTGCCTAAACCTAGGACGATCCGGGAAAGGGCCCTCGATGGCTGAAGACGCGTTCCTCGAAGCGCTCGCCGCGCTGGAGGAAGTCATGGCCGATAACGACCGGCGCAGCGCGCTGATCAGGAAGCGCATGGCTCGCATCCGGAAGGCGCGGGCCCGGGGTACGCCGTACTCGGACACGGTCTCGGGCGAGGACGGACCCCTCATCGTGCAGCTGCTCACCGAAAGCTCGACGGCCCTCGACTCCTGCGGAGCCAACGTGCGCCGAGCCGAGGCAGAGGCGCTCTACGCGGAGGGCATGACGATGGAGCAGATCGCGACGCACTTCGGGGTCACGCGGCAGCGCGTGTCAGCGCTCCTGCGTAAGACGCGCTAGCGCACCTTGAACCCGAACGGCGGCGTGAGGTCGAGCGTGTTCGGCACGTTCTCGTCGCCGAGCGTCGTGCCGTTCGGCAGCGTGGTGGCCGTGGCCGACGACGGCGTGAGCTGCGTGGCCGTGAAGCCGGTCACGCTGAACAGGCCATCTCCGCTCGCCGGCGCGCCCACGTCGGACAGCGGCACCGTCCAGCTGATCTTGTTGCCCGCGATCTTGCCCGGGATGTCGGTGTTCTTCGGGTAGGTGAAGTACTTCACGTGAGTGGTGTCGATCGCTCCGGTGGTGCCCGTGTAGAACTCGGGCGCGCCCCCGCTGGCCGACTCCATGCCCACGTAGAAGATGTTCCCGTCGCCGGGCCCGCCGTGGTAGGTGGGCGCCGCCCAGCGCACGATCCACTCGCCCACGGGGCCGCCGAGGCCCGAGCTCACGGCGAGGTGCGACGCGAGGCTGGGATCGGCGGTCGAGAGAGTGACCGTGAGGTGCTTCGCATCAGGCTGCGTCACCGACGCCCCGGTCACGTCCAGCGGCGGCGGCGCCTTCACGTCCACGCCGCCCGACGGCAGCGCGCCGTCTCCCGCCGGATCGGTCACCGAGCCGTACGCCGGCTTCGCTCCGTTCAGCGTCCCCACGGACGCGAACACGCTCTGGCCGCCGGTTTGCGTCGCGATCATCACCGGACCGGCAGCCTCCGGAGCGGTCTGGCCGCAGCCCTGGCAGAAGTCGGGGTTGCGGTCGGCCGACGTGTCGTCCACGTACGACACCACCGCCTGGCCCCGCGTTCCGGTGGTCACCTGCATGTAGTCGCCGAGGCTGCGGTCGGGCGAGCCGCCGAGGCCCTGCGTGGAGATGTTGCCGAACTTGGCCTGGTGGTCCGAGACCTTCGACACCGTGAAGCTCGGCTTCGTGGTGGTCGCGTTGAGGCTCTGCGCCAGGTACACGTTCCACGTGCCGTTGTCGAGCGTGTCCGGCCCGAACTCGCCCTGCGCGTTCTTCACCTGCGGCGCGCCATACCAGGCGATGTCGATGCGGCCGGCGTCACCCGCGGTCACCCACGGCATCACGTTGTTGCCGAGCGAATTCGGGGACACCTGCACCGGGGCGGACCACGTCTTCGCGCCGTCGGTGGAGATGGCCAGCTTCACCACGCCAGGTCCGTTGGGGGTGCCATTCGAATCCACTGGGTACTCCGACCAGACCGCGTACAGGTTGCCCCTGCGGTCGATCGCGATCGAGGCGAACAGGTTGCCCGTCGTGTGGTTGCCCGGCGCCCGCGCGTCGGAGTCGTGCCAGTTCACGTTCACGTGCGCGGGATCCGCGCTCGCCTGGGTGGGATCCGTGCAGTCCGCGGCCACCGCGGCGGCGGTGCTGTCGCCCTTCTTGCCGCTGCAGTAGGAGACGATCACGGAGTTGCCGCTCGTGCCGGTGTGGATCGCGTAGACGCGGTGCTGATAGGGGCTGCCCGGCGTCTCGTCCACGACGATGTTGCCCGGGATCCCCTCGTCCTTGCTGATCACCGCGGGCGGCAGCGGACACGGCACGCCGGCGGCCACGCACTGCCCGCCGTAATGCACGCCGTCGAGCGACTCGTTCATCACCAGCTGGTTGCCGGCCGTGTTCTGCTCGCCGTCCGAGAGGTCGGTGTTCTGGTTCACGTTGTCGTAGTCGAGGTAGAGCCTGCCGCCGGTGGCGCCGGCGCCCACAGGAGCGGTGTTTCCGTTCGTGTCGATGCCCAGCCACTGGCGATCCACGCCGGCGCCGTTCACGGCATCGCACGTGGTGGACCAGCTCGCGCCGCGGTCGCTCGACACGGAGCTCGAGAAGTTCGTGAGTCCCTGGAGGTCGACGAAGTAGATGTCCCCGTTCACCGGGTCGAGCTTGAGCTCGGTGTCGCCGCCTCCGACGCAGGTGGCGGGCTTGCCGAAGATGTTGCCCTCGATGAGGTGGAAGCTGCGCCGCTCGTCGTCCGAGCGGTAGACGAACGACTGGGTGGTGCTGAAGCCGTACGGCGTGCTGGTGTACGTGCTGCCGCTGCCGCTCTGGTCGACCGCCACGTCCGGCTCGAAGCCGGGCCGGTAGTTGTCCACCACGGTGGGGGTGGCGAAGCTGGGCGCCGTCGCGTGGGCCTGCGCCGCGACGCCGGCCATTACAACCACACACACAACCGCCAAGAGCAGCCGCTTGGACAACGACACTTTCGCCCACCTCCCGATGGCTCGCCTCATGCCGCCCGGGGTCCCCTGCCGAGCGCCCGTATTTGGTACCACGCCGCACCTCTCCACGCGCCGGTACGCGCGAAGGGCCTCGCCCGCGCGACGGGCGAGGCCCCTCCGACGCGTACTGTCCTAGCTGCCCGGCAGGTCGTTCACCCCGGCACACCAGCCGAGGCCGCCTGCCGCTGAATCGCTCCACAGCGACTGCACGGCGAACGTCCCACCGCCGTTGCCCGTGATGTTGCCGAGCGCGCCCGGGATCGGGAAGGTGCCCTGTCCCGTGAGCGGATCGAGTCCGACCCACGCGCACTTGTCGCCGTTCTCGTTGGCGTCGACGGTGTCGTACCAACCGCCGAGATGGGTCGGCGTGATGCCTGTGCCCACCACGTCCTCGGCGCCCGGATCGGTGATCGCCTCCTCCATCTCGTGGCCGAGCACGATCGAGAAGCCGTCCAGCTTGCCCTGCGAGCCGCTGTTCACCGCGTTCTCGCCGCACACGTTCGTCCCGCTCGAGTTGATGGCGAGCTGGTAGGGGATGTTGCTGTAGACGATCCCCTTGGTGAGGCCGTTGTAGTCGCCGCTCTCCACGCCAGGCCACGTGTAGTCGTGGAAGGCGCAATAGCCCTGCGAGAGCGCGTTCGGATCGCTCAGGCCCGGAGGCTGGACGATCACGATGTCGGCGTTGGTCAGATCGGTGATCTTGAAGTGCTTCACCGCGGCCTGGGCCTCCCGCGCCAGCACGGTGAGCGTGTTCGTGGAGCCCGCCGGGTTGTCGAGGGTGGTCTTCGGCAGGGTATTCGCGTTCGAGTTGTCCACCCACATGCCGGCGAGCAGGTGCGGATCGTTCGCGATGAACGTCTGCTTGCCCGAGCTGTCGGTCTCGTAGAACTGCGTGCTCACGCCGGCCCAGTGAGTGCCGCCCGCCTGCTGCAGGAAGTCGGCCATGTACTTGCCCGCGCCGTCGGGATCGCAGGGCAACGTGGCCTTCAACGTGCCTTCCTTGATCGCCTCACTGGCGCACTTGGTCCCGGACGGCCACGCCCCGCTCTGGCCCCAGCCCCAGTAGACGAGGTACTGCTTCGGGTGCACCTGAACGTGCCCGCCGTAGTAGGTCATGTTGCCGGGATACGGAACGCCCAGCGCGGGCGTCTCCGGCACGATCGAGCACGACTGCCCGATCACGTTCTGCGGACATGGCGGCGCCGGCGGCACCAGTGCCCCGGCGGCCTGGTCGTGCTGCGCCTCCTTTATGTAGTTGGGCATGAGGATCGGATTCGCGGACGCGCTGCCGGCGAACGCCAGCGCGGCCACCACTCCGATCGCTCCCATCGCCCACCGTGCAAGAGAGCTCTTGAACATCCTTGCCTCCCGTGGATGACACGGACTTGCGCCGACACCCCTGCCGGGCAGCAAGTCATTTGTTGGCGCAAGAGAATACGCCGGGCGCCCGCGGCTTGTCGCACTTCCCGCGGGCGCCGGAACGGGGGCGAGGTCAGCTCGCGAGGTCCTTGAGGTGACCCTTCTTGTTCGTCGCGGCGCCCTTCACCACGTCCTTGTCGCCCTTGAGCCGCTGGGACTCATTCCCGGTCGCCGCCCCGGCTGCGGCTCTCACCTTGCCCTTCGCCTTCTCGGCCTTGCCCTTCACCTTGTCTCGGGTCTTGCTGGTGGCCATCTTGGCTCCTCTCTCCTGGTCCGTACCTCTCGGATACCCGCCACAGAGAGATCAAGTCACCTCGGTGTGCATCCCGTCCGGCGCCAATCAGAACAGACGCCGAAGGAGTCGCCCGATGCCTTGGAACAGCCCGCGAAGCAACCCACCAACGCCGGCCAGCAGACCGCCGACGGCACGCACGAGACCGCGAATCACACCCATTCAGATCACCTGCGTGAGGACTACCCGGGATCCGCGTCGGATCCACAAGTACCTCGGCGACGGCCCTTTGCCTAGATGGGCGGCTGCGGCGCGATCAGCATCCGCGGCTCGCCGCCACCGTCCGGTAGGGCGTCGACCTCCTCGCCGGCATCCTCGAGCGGCGGCATCGCGACGATGCTCGCCGGCGGCGCGCCGAGCGGCGTCTGGGCGCGACTGTCGATCCCGAACGAGAAGATGTCCGGCCGCGCGTAGTGGCCGGCCGAGTCGCAGAAGAACTTCGCGAACGGGAGGATCCCGAGGTCCACGTCGCCGTAGAGAATCGTCTCGTCGTCGCGATGCGGGCCGGCGATCGGTCGGGCGTCAGGGCCGATGATCGCCGACCAGCCGCCGCCCACCCGGATCAGGTCGGGCTGGTCGGTGAGGCCCATCCGCTCTATGGCGCGCTCGTCTATCCGGCACTGAACGCACACCACGTACACCTGCGCCGCGAGCGCGTGGTACTTGCAGGCGGCCTCGGTGAGGTTGTCGAAGTTCGACGAGTTCGGGTCGGCGGTCATGGCGGAGATGGCGGGCCACGCCGCCACGTGGATCTGCTCGCCCATCGCCGTCAGCGCGTACCGGTTGAGGTCCATCGTGTGCTCGAAGCAGATCAGTCCGCCGAGCCGCCCGAAGGGCGTGTCGAGCACGAATACGTCGCGGCCGTCGCCGCGCCCCCAGATCGTGCGCTCGGCGTTGGTCGGCTGGAGCTTGCGGTGCCGGGCCACCAGCCTGCCCTCGTCGTCGAAGTACGCGAGCGTGTTGTAGAGCGTGCCACCGTCGCGCTCGTTCAGCCCCATCACCACCCAGGCGCGCGCTCGGCGTGCCGCCTCGCCGATCAGGCGCGTGGCGTGGCTCGGCAGCTCGACCGCGTTGTGGAACAGCTCGGCGAACAGGGGCGCGCTGTCTGCCGGCTTGTGCGTCCAGATCCAGAACGGATAGCCGGGAAGGAAGACCTCGGGGAAGACCACGAGGCCCGCGCCCTCCGCCGCCGCCTGCTCGATCAGCCTGCAGGCCTTCTCGACGCTCGCGTCGAGGTCGAGGAACTCGGGCGCCGCGTGCACGGCGGCGACCTTCACCTTGGCATGCGTGTCCGCCATCTGCCGTCCTTTCGAGGTGGTGGTTACTGGTCCGGAACCGCGGCTCGCGCGCGGCTCGGCCAGCGCGGGCCGAACACTAAGTCTCGCCGGTCGCAAGCGCAACGGCTCGGCCGTCGCAGTAGTTCCCCCGCAGCCTTTTGGGGCTTTGGACGGATGGCGGATCGCCCGGCCCCGGCGATCATCGAGGCATGAACAAGCGCATCGTCGTGCTCGGTGCCGGCACCGGCGGGACACTGACGGCAAACCGGCTGCACAAGCTCTACGGGGAGTCGGCCGAGATCGTGGTGATCGACCGCGACGACCTCCACGTGTACCAGCCCGGATTGCTGTTCGTCCCGTTCGGGCTTGCCGACCCGCACGACATCGTCCGCTCGCGCGCGGCACAGCTCCATCGCGGAATCCGCTTCCGGATGGCGGAGGTGGACCGCGTGGACACCGCGGGCAACAGGGTGCATCTGATCGGCGGCGATCAGCTGGGCTACGACGCGCTCGTGATCGCCACCGGCGCGCAGCTCGTACCGGAGGAGACCGAGGGACTCACCGGGCCGGGCTGGCTCGAGAAGATCTTCACCTTCTACACGCTCGACGGCGCCACGGCTCTGCGCGACGCGCTGCTGCAGTTCGACGGCGGCCGCCTGGTGGTGAACATGATCGATCTGCCGATCAAGTGCCCGGTGGCGCCGCTCGAGTTCTGCTTCCTGGCGGACTGGTACCTGCGCCAGCGTGGAGTTCGCGGGAACGTGGACCTTGTTTGCGCCACTCCGCTCGACGCCGCGTTCACCAAGCCGATCTCCGCCAAGCATCTCGGCGCCCTGATGAAGGCAAAGGACATCACGCTCGAGACCGAGTTCGCCACCGGCGAGGTCGACGGCGAGGCGGGCAGGCTCGTCAGCTGGGATGAGCGCGAGATCCGGTTCGACCTGCTCGTCACGATCCCGCTGCACAGCGGCGCGGATTTCGTCGCTCGTTCTGAGGGCCTGGGCGATGACCTCGGCTTCGTGCTCACGGACAAGGCAACGCTGCAGTCCAAGGTGGCGCCGAACGTGTTCGCGATCGGCGACGCCACGAACGTGCCCACCTCCAAGGCCGGGTCGGTCACTCACTTCGAAGGCGACACGCTGGTGGAGAACATCCGCCGCTTCTTCCAGGGCGTGGAGCTGGTCAGCGCGTTCGACGGCCATTCGAACTGCTTCGTGGAGACCGGCTTCCACAAGGCACTGCTGATCGACTTCAACTACGACGTCGAGCCGCTGCCCGGGCGCTTCCCGGAGCCGCACGTCGGGCCGCTGCCGCTGCTCAAGGAGTCGCGGCTCAACCACATGGCCAAGCTCGCCTTCCAGTGGATCTACTGGCACGTGCTGCTGCCCGGCCGCGAGATGCCAGGCGTGAGCTCAGAGCTTCAGATGGCGGGCAAGCAGACGGAA
This sequence comes from Thermoleophilaceae bacterium, assembly GCA_036378175.1. Lineage (GTDB taxonomy): Bacteria > Actinomycetota > Thermoleophilia > Solirubrobacterales > Thermoleophilaceae > JAICJR01. Next base: position 23,037 of record DASUWY010000085.1, on the reverse strand, counting down.
CTCATCTCAGAGAACGGAGCACCCAAATGACCCCCTCCACACTCGCAGGCGCAACCGTCGACCGCGACGCCGAGGGTTTCTTCACCCATCCCGAGGAGTGGACCGAGGAGATGGCCCACGAGGTCGCGCGCGAGAACGGGATCGCCGAGCTCACCGATCGTCACTGGCTGGTGATCAGGTTCATGCGCGAGACATATCTGCGTGACGGCAACGCCCCATCGATCCGCACTCTCGGCAAGGCATCCGGCGTGCCGATCAAGGAGCTCTACCAGCTGTTCCCGAAGGGACCGGCCAAGCTCGCGGCCAAGTTCGCCGGCATCCCGAAGCCGCGTGGCTGCATCTAGGAATCGAGGTCAAAGATGGCTGATCTGCTTGAACATCCCGAAGCGCCGGTGGTCAAGCCACCGACGATCGAGAAGGTGTCGATCATCGTCTCCAAGGGCTCGCTGGAGGGCGTCTATCCGGCGCTCATCATGGCCAACGGAGCGCGCATGGAGGGCATCGAGGCCAACCTCTTCTTCACGTTCTTCGGACTGGACGCGATCCGCCCGAAGACGCAGGAGCACGTGAAGGTCGCGACGGTCGGCAACCCCGGGCTGCACATGGCCACCTGGGCCGGCGGCATTCCGGGCGTCTCCGCTCTCGTCACTCACAAGTTCGCGAACGAGATGGAGAAGCTGGACATCCCGCCGATCCCGGAGTTCATGGAGATGCTGGATGACTCCGGCGCGGGTCTCTACGCCTGCCGGGCGTCGGTGGACATGTTCCACCTGACGAAGGAGGACTTCATCCCGCAGGTGAAGGACATCATCACCGTGGGCGAGTTCTACGAGCTCGCGGCCGGCGGCCAGATCATCTTCACGTAGGAGTCCCGCTAGGTCCGCTCGACTGAGCGAGCGGGCCCCGGCTGGCCGCGACCGGCCCGCCGCCAGCGCAGCGGCGTTGTGCCGTGGGCGCGCCTGAAGCAGCGCGAGAAGTAGACCGGGTCGGCAAAGCCGGCGCGGCGCCCGACCTCTCCCACCGTCACGTCGGTCTCCACCAGCAGGCGCCGCGCTTCGGCAAGGCGGCGCTCGAGGATCCAGTCCTGGACCGTGCGTCCGGTCTTGTGCCTCACGACGGTCGTCAGGTGACCCGGGGTGAGCGCCACCGCCGCCGCCACGTCCTTGAGCGAGATGCCGTCGGCGTAGCGCTTCTCGATCAAGCTGAAGACCTCGGCAAGCAACGGCTCGTCCCTCACCTTGAGGTCGTCCACGACGTCGGCGGCCAGCCGGCCTGCCCACACGAGCAGGAGCGTGAGATGAGCGACCGCCGCCTCGCCACACCCGTCGTGGCGCTCGCGCAGTTCCCGATCGAGCGCGGACAGGTGCATGGACCATGAGGGTCTGTCCGCCTCGGGAACCCGCAGGCGGTGCGCTCCGGCGGCGGCGCCTCGAGCGAACGGCAGCAGCAATGGATGCGAGCGCCACTCCAGCAGGGCGCTCGGGGCCGAAGGGCCGAGGCCCTGGGGCGGGAAGGACACGGCCCAGCCCCGTGCCTCAGCCAGGCCGGCCACGTCGGCGCCCACTCCCACCACCTCTCCCGGGGCCACCACGTACACGTCGCCCTCATCCACCAGCCACTCGCGCACACCCACGCGAAGCGAGCCGCCACCGCGCTCGAAGTACGCGAGCACGAGGAAGTCATGTGCGTGCGAATGCCCGGGCTCGAGGCCCGCCATCGAGCTCGCGTCGAGTCGCGTGACGTTGATGGAGGGCAGGTCCGGCGTGGGCTCATATGCATAAACGGCCGGCCTGCCGGGATCGCCCAAAGATCGTCCTATAACGGCCATAGATCAGCTCTTGTTGCGCGCGGATTGGGTTCCAAGACTATCTGCCATGGCAAAACATCGTGCAACTGTGCCAGCTGTGGAGATCGCCGGCCTCGAGAAGCGCTTCGGCGACACTCGCGCGCTGGGCGGGCTCAGCCTCTCGGTGGCGCCGGCGCAGATCTACGGCGTGCTCGGCCCGAATGGCGCGGGCAAGACCACCATGATCCGCATCCTGGCCACACTGCTGCGACCCGACGGGGGCAGCGCGAAGGTGCTCGGGCATGACGTGGTGCGAGAGGCGGAGGCGGTGAGGAGCCGCATCAGCCTCACCGGTCAATTCGCCGCCCTCGATGGCGCTCTCACCGGCAGAGAGAACCTCAGCGTGCTCGGCCGCCTGGAAGGACTGGGTCGAGCGGGTGCGCGACGGCGAGCCGCGGCGCTGATCGAGGAATTCGGACTGTCCGGGGCGGCGGACCGGCCCGTGAAGACCTACTCGGGCGGCATGCGCCGCCGGCTCGACCTCGCGGCCGGTTTCATCACAAGGCCGGACCTGCTGTTCCTCGACGAGCCCACCACGGGCCTCGACCCGCACAGCCGCGGCGAGGTGTGGAAGGTCGTGCGGCAAGCCGCGGCGGACGGCAGCACGGTGCTGCTCACCACCCAGTATCTGGACGAGGCCGATCAGCTGGCCGACCGGATCGCGGTGATCGACCGCGGCAAGCTCATCGCCGAAGGCACGCCCGGTGAGCTCAAGTCCTCGATCGGCTCGGGCAAGCTCGAGCTGCGGCTGCGGGATCCCGCGGAGCGCTCCGCGGCCGCCCGTCTGCTCGCGGAGGCCGCCGGCGCGCGGGTGAATCTCGGGGCCGATCCGGCCACCCTCTCCGTCAGCGTCGACCGCGCGGATGGGGCCGCCGCCCTGATCGTCGAGCTGCAGCGAGCCGGCGCCGAGGTCACCGCCTTCTCGCTGGGGCAGCCAAGCCTCGACGAGGTGTTCCTGGCGTTGACCGGCCGGCCACCCGTAGCCGATGCGCAGTTGGAGGAGGCCGCATGAGCCCGTCGCCGCCGCGCCTCCTGTCGGCATCCTGGACCTTCGCGGTGCGCGCAGCGCTGAGGCTCAGGCGCGTGCCGGAGCAAGCCGCGGACGCGGTGCTGATCCCGGTGATCTTCACCGTCCTCTTCACGTACATCTTCGGCGGGGCCGTGGCCGGATCCACGCGCGGCTACCTGCAGTTCCTGCTTCCCGGCACGCTCGTCTTCAGCTCGCTGCTGATCACCGTCTACGCCGGCGTCGGACTCTGCAGCGACAAGACCGAGGGCCTGCTCGATCGCTTCCGCTCGATGGCCATCCCCAGGCCCGCGCTCGCCGTCGGCCTCCTGATCGGCGAGGCCGGCCGCTGCCTTCTGGCCTCCACGATCGTCATCGGGCTCGGGCTGGCCCTCGGGTTTCGCCCGCACGGCGGCGCCGTCGGCGTCGTCGAGGCAGTTGCGCTGGTGGTGGTCTTCTCCGTCAGCCTCGGCTGGGCATGGGCCGCTCTCGGCCTGGTCCTGCGAACGCCTGCATCCGTCTCGACGATCAGCCTCATCCTGCAGTTCCCCCTCGTGTTCGCCAGCAACGTGTTCGTCGACCCGAGCACGATGCCGAGCGGCCTTCGGCAGTTCGTGGACGCGAACCCGGTGAGCCTGCTCGCCACCACCGTCCGTCACCTCATGGCCGGCTCGGCGAGCGGCGGACACGTGCTGCTGGTGCTGCTCTCGTCCGGAGCCATCACAGCCATCTTCGCCCCTCTGACCGTCCACCTGTACAGCCGCGGATAGCTCAGCGCCGTCACATACCAGGGTTCCGCCCCGTCATAGGGGAGACCCGCTCCGAACCAAGGACTCAACGTGAACACCATCGCCGAAATACGAATCTCTGATCTTCACGCCGACCTGCATGGCGAGCTGATTCTTCCGGGCGATCCCGGATACGACGCGGCACGCCGGGTGTTCTTCGCCGGATTCGACCGCTGGCCCGCGGCAATCGTGCGAGCTGCCGACGCATCCGACGTCTCCCGCGCCGTCACCCTCGCACGTGAGACCGGAGCCGAGCTAGCGGTGCGAAGCGGCGGTCACAGCCGCGCCGGTCACGGCACCTCGGACGGCGGCATCGTCCTGGATCTCTCCGCAATGAACGCGGTGGCGGTGGACCCGCAGCGCCGCACCGCCTGGGCGCAGACCGGCATGAAGGCCGGCCACTACACGAAGGCCACCGGCGAGCACGGTCTCGCCACCGGGCTCGGCGACACGGCCAGCGTGGGTGTCGGCGGCATCACGCTGGGTGGCGGGATCGGCTACCTGGTCCGCAGGCACGGGCTCACGATCGACGACCTCCTCGCCGCCGAGGTGGTCACCGCCGACGGCGCGATTCTCGAGGTGGACGAGCACACGCACCCCGACCTCTTCTGGGCGCTTCGAGGTGGCGGCGGCAACTTCGGAGTGGCAACGCGGCTGCAGCTGCGCCTGCACGAGATCGACCAGGTGGTGGGAGGGATGCTCCTGCTCCCGGCCACCTCCGAGTTGATCACCGAGCTGGTGGCCGCCGCGGATGCGGCGCCCGAGGAGCTGTCGATCATCGCCAACGTGATGAACGCACCCCCGATGCCGTTCATCCCTGAAGAGCAGCACGGCAAGCCCGTGGTGATGGCGTTGATGGTCTACGCCGGAGATGCCGAGTCGGGCGAGAAGGCGATCGCACCGATCCGCGCCCTCGCAACCCCCCTCGTCGATCTGGTTCGGCCGATGCCGTATCCGCAGATGTATGAGGGACCGGAGGGACCGGCGCCGGCGAGGCTGACGGGCACGAACGTGCTCGTCCACGCTCTCGCGCCGGGCGGGGCAGAAGCGATCCTCGAGCACCTCGAGCGCGCCCCCGTGCCGATGGCGGCCGCCCAGCTGCGCGTCCTCGGTGGCGCGATGGCACGCGTGCCTGAGGACGCCACCGCGTTCGGGCATCGCGGGGCGAAGATGATGATCAACATCGCCGTCATGTCCCAGAGCCCAGATGAGGATCCCGAACACGAGGCCTGGGCGAGTAGCCTGGCGGCCGCACTGGGGGGTGGCCCCTCCGCGGCGTATGTCGGCTTCCTCGGCGACGACGGCGAGCAGGGCGTCCGCCGCGCCTACCCGGCGGCGACCCTCGAGCGCCTGGCGGAGGTGAAGCGCAGGTACGACCCCGGCAACCTCTTCCGCCTGAACCACAACGTGTCGCCAGGCATCAGGACACGAGCGGCCTGAGCTCACCCGCCGGGACGGCAGGTAGCTGCACCCGCGCCCGGAGCCCGCCGGCCGGGCGCGGGTCGAGCGTGAGCGCCCCGTCGTGCGCCTGGGTGATGCTCTTCACGATCGCCAGGCCGAGGCCCACACCGGCATGGTCGGTGCGCACGCGTGTGGTGCCGCGCTGAAACGGCTCGGCGAGCGTGGCGACCAAACCGTGCGTGAGCTTCTCGCCGGTGTTCTCGACCGTGAGCACCACGCTGTCGGGCTGCACGCTTGTGGTCACCCACACGTTGCCCTGCTCAGGCACGTTGTGGACGATCGCGTTGTGCACGAGGTTCGTGGTCATCTGCAGGAGGAGCTCGGGCGAGCCGAGGGTGGGGCTCATGTCGCCTGAGGTCTCGATCGTGAGGCCGCGCGTCTCCGCGAGCGGAAGGAGCGTTTCCGCCGCCTCTTCCGCGATGAGGGACAGGTCCACCTGCTCCCGGGCGAAGGACCGCTGGTCGGCGCGGCTGAGCACGAGCAGCGCTTCGGTGAGGTCTATCGCGCGGGTGTTGACCGCGCGGAGGCGGTTCACAAGCTCGCCGTTGTCGCGGTTCGGGTCGTTGCGGGCCACGTCGAGCAATGTCTGCGTGACGGCCAGCGGTGTGCGCAGCTCGTGGGAGGCATTGGCCGTGAATCTCTGCTGTTCCGCAACATGTGATTCGAGCCGAGCGAGCATGGTGTCGAAGGCGTCCGCGAGCTCGCGGAACTCATCGCTGTGGCCCGGCAGCTCGATTCTGTGGGAAAGCGAGCCGGCCGCGGCCGTGCGTGTGGCGTCGGTTATGCGGCCCAGGGGGGCGAGCATCCGGCCCGCGAGGAGCCAGCCTCCGAGGAGGCCGAACACCAGCAGGAAGCCGAGCACGATGGCCGCGGTGGGAGCGAACGCGCGCAGGAGGTCGCCATGGCTGTGCACCAGGAAGATCACGCCGGGGTGCACACCGCGCGAGAGCGAGAAGTACCCGGCCACGAGCAGCACGGCGCCGGCGAGCATGAGGAAACCCGCGTAGCTGAGGGTGAGCTTGAGGCGAACGCTCAAGCCGGGGGCTCTATCCATGTTCCCCTCCTTCCTCGATGCGGTAGCCGGCGCCGGGCACGGTGGCGATCACCCAGGGTTCACCGAGCCGCTTGCGCAGCCCCGAGATCGTGATGCGGACGGCGTTTGTGAAGGGGTCCGCGTTCTCATCCCACGCGCGTTCCAGTAGCTCCTCGGCGCTCACGACGCCGCCTTCCGCCGCCACGAGCACCTCGAGCACCGCGAACTGCTTCCGTGTGAGCGCCACGTGGCGGCCGTCGCGGTAGACCTCTCGCCGGAACGGATCCACGCGCAGTCCGGCGAGCTCTCGCACGGGCGGCCTGTTGTGAGCCCGCCTGCGATCGAGCGCTCTGAGTCTGAGTATGAGCTCGCGGAGGTCGAAGGGTTTCGTGAGGTAGTCGTCGGCGCCGAGCTCGAAGCCGGAGGCCTTGTCGTCGAGGCGGTCGGCGGCGGTGAGCATGAGGATCGGCATCCCGCTGCCGGAGGCGACTATTCCTCTGGCGATCTCGTCGCCGCCGGGGCCCGGGATGTCCCGGTCGAGCACTGCGACGTCGTACGCGTTGAGGCTCAGCAGCTCGAGGGCGGTATGGCCGTTGCCCGCGATGTCCGCGGCGATCGCCTCCAGGCGCAGGCCATCGCGGATGGCCTCGGCCATGTAGGGCTCGTCCTCAACGATCAAGACGCGCACGCTCTGATGCTAAAGCCGGCGCATATCGCCGGCGTATCGAAAACCGGATACGCGCTGGCAACGCCCCGCTGCCTTCACTGCGAGGGCATGAGAACCACACGCCGGATTACCACGATCCTTGCCGCCGGCCTGCTGATCGCCGTCGTTGCGATCGCAGCGGCCGACGCCTACCAGTCGCTCGGGTCCTCTCCCTCGACGGCCACGTCGCCCATCCACATTCCAGCCGTCAGGCACCATGGCGCGCTCGGCGAGGCCGCCGGTGCCGTGCCCGCCGGCACCACCGTCTTCGATGAGGAGGTTCCGGGTGTTGCCAACCTCGATCAAGCTCTCCTCGCCGCCCTGCAACAGGCTGCGAGCGACGCCGCACGTGACGGGGTGCAGTTCTTCGTGAACAGCGGCTGGCGTTCCCCGGCGTACGAGGAGCACCTGCGCCGTGAGGCCGTGTCGAAGTACGGCTCAGAGGAGGAAGCCGCCCGCTGGGTGGCCACGCCCAGCACCTCTCCTCACGTGAAGGGGGAGGCCGTGGACATCGGACCCTCGGGCGCCGCGTCCTGGCTCTCCGAACATGGCGCGAGGTACGGGCTGTGCCAGATCTACGGCAACGAGCCCTGGCACTACGAACGCCGCGCGGAAGCCATCGAGCACGGCTGCCCGCCGATGTACGCCGACCCGACGCAGGACCCGAGGATGCAGCAGTGATGACCGCGTGGTCTAGCCCTGGGTCTTCGGACCGGGGCGGGTGAGCCCGCTTTCGTAGGCGAAGATCACCGCCTGCACGCGATCGCGCAGATGAAGCTTCATCAGGATCCGTTTGACGTGCGTCTTCACGGTGGACTCCTCGATCACCAGCGCTGCCGCGATCTCGCTGTTGGTCAACCCGCGTGCCAGCTGTTCGAGCACCTCGCGTTCGCGCGGCGTCAGTTCGTCCAGCAGGTCACTCGAGGTGATCTCCGGCGAGGGTTGGCGGGCCATGCGATCGATCACGGTCCGGGTCACAGATGGGGACAGCAGCGAGTCTCCCGCGGCCACGGTGTGGATCGCTGCAAGCAGGTCCTCGGGTGCCGTGCGCTTGAGCAGAAAGCCGGAGGCACCGGCGCTCAGCGCGCCAAAGATGTAGTCGTCCTGCTCGAAGGTGGTCAGGATCACCACTCTGATGCGGGGAGACACCGCGAGCATCTCGCGCGTCGCCGAGATCCCGTCGAGATCCGGCATGCGCACATCCATGAGTGCGAGGTCCGGGTTCGTTTGCCGTCCGCGCGCGATGGCGGTTCTCCCATCGGCCGCCTCTCCCACCACCTCGATTGCCGGATCGCTGGACAGCACGGCCTTGAGGCCCGCGCGCATGAGGTCGTCGTCATCGACGATCAGAACCCGAATCGTGGAGTCGCTCATGGCGTCCCGCCCGCTGTGGGGTAGGGCAACCACGCGCGCACGAGGAAGCCATCAGCGGTCGGTGTCGCCTCCAGGCTTCCACCGAGAAGAGCGGTCCGCTCGCGCATGCCGAGTATTCCGTGACCTCGGCCAATCGCCTCGGGGGCTGAGCCGGCCGGCACCGGGTTCCACACGCGCAGGCCGAGCTCGCCGGCCCCGTAGGTGATGGTCACCGACGCCGAGCCACTGCCGTGGCGCGCGGCGTTGGTGAGCGACTCCTGGAGGATGCGGTAGGCGGCTTGGTCCAGTCGTCGCGGCAGGGCGCACGGCTCGCCTTCGATGCCAACTTCGATCCGGAGACCCGCTGCGCGGTACCGGTCCACGAGCGTGTCGAGAGCGCTGAGCCCGGTTGGTGGCTCCACGCCGCTGGGGCGATCACCCCCGGCGTCCTCGCGCAGACCGTGCACCAGGTTGTCGATCTCTCCGATCGTCTCCCGCGCCACCTCCTCGATCGTGCTGAGCGCCGCGGTGGCTGCGGTGGGGTCCTTCTGCTGCAGCAATCGTGCAGCGCCGGCCTGCACCAGGATCACGTTGATCGCGTGTGCCGCGGAGTCGTGCAGGTCCCGCGCGATACGGGTGCGCTCCTCCGCCGCGGCCAGCCTGCGCTCGCGGGTCAAGTCGCGCTCGCGCTGCCGGACCCGTGTTCGCCGCTGCAGCACCTGGTCGCCAATCAACCAGGCGCCTCCCCAAACCACGATCCCGAAGAGCAGCGGACTCGTGGGAAAGCCGTGATGGGCGATCATCGTCGCGCCCACGTGCAGGGCGAAGAAGCCCACCACCACCGCGGCGGTGCGGTCGAGCCGGACTCGCGTGCGTTCGTCCGCGGCCACAAAGAAGAGCGCGATGGTCGGTCCGAACGGAGGGCCGAGCGCGTAGTCGAGGCCGTTCAGCGTGGCGTTTGCCGCCGTCGTCACGGCGAACACGGTCAGTGGCGCGCGGCGATGCCAGAGCAACGGCAGAGTCGCGATTGCCGCGAGCACGCCTCCGAGTGGATCGAGATCGCGGGCCGAGCTCCCGTGCAGGTGCCCGAGCAGCAGCAGGGTGAGAGCGAAAGCGAGGAGCGCCAAGACCGCATCGCCTCGAGTCGGTGCATCCTCCCGGCGCAACCCGAAGCCTCGCGACTCTGCCACTGCTCTGCTCATCTCTCTCGAGGCTAACGACAGGACGCGCTCTCGGAGTCCCCCCGGCGGGCGATTGGAATACCCCCTGAGGAGGAGCCAGAAGTTCCTTCCCAAGGGCGTTTCCGGGGCCGGCGGGCGCCCCTACCTTGGCCAGCAGTAATGCGATCGAGCGTCGAGAGGTGATTTGAACGATGCAGGCCGGCACCACAGCAGCGAGCCCCCACGGCGCTCTCACGAGGTTGACCCGCTTCGCCCTGCGGCACCGCCGACTGGTCGTGGCTTTCTGGGTGCTCCTGACCGTGGCCGGCATGGCCTTCGCGGGCAAGGCGACCGGGGCCCTCAGCAAGGAGTTCTCCGTACCCGGCCGCGAGGGCGCCACCACCAACGCGCAGATCGCGCGCACCTATGGCAACGGTGGCAACAGCGCGCCACTCGTCCCGGTGGCCACCCTGCCGGCAGGCACCAGCGTCGACTCCAGCGCGGTGCGCGCCGGCCTGCGCCAGGTGGAAGCGCGGATCAAGCGGGCGGTGCCGGGCGCCCGCGTGGCCTCGTACGCCTCCACCGGCGACCGTGGTTTCGTGTCCCGTGACGGCCGCACCACCTTCGCCATCGCCTATCCGCCGATCTCGGGCGGCAGTTTCGGTCAGAACCCCAAGGCCGCCAGAGCGGCGAGGGCTGCGTTGCGCGGCGTGACGATCGCGGGCGCGCCCGTGCATCTCACCGGCCTCGACGCGCTGTCGGTGGCCACCGGCCAGCGGGGCGGGCTGGGCCTGCTGGCCGAAGGCCTGCTGGGCGCGCTGGGAGCGCTGCTCGTGCTCGGCTTCGTGTTCGCATCGCTGCTCGCGTTCGTCCCGCTGATCATGGCGCTGGCTTCGATCATGACGAGCTTCCTGCTCGTCTGGGCGCTTACGGGTATCACCCAGGTGTCGGAGATCGTCTCCTTCCTCATCGCGCTCGTAGGCCTCGGAGTGGCGGTGGACTACACCCTGCTGATCGTGGTGCGCTGGCGCGAGGAGCGGGCCCACGGAGCCGAGGGCGACGAAGCGATCGTGCGCGCGATGCAGACGGCGGGACGCGCGGTGGTGTTCAGCGGCACGACCGTGGCCGTCGGTCTGCTCGCGCTGGTGGCGCTGCCGCTTCCCTATCTGCGCAGCGTCGGCTACGGCGGCATGCTCATTCCTCTGGTCAGCGTTCTCGTGTCGGCCACGCTTCTCCCCGTCATCCTCGCCACGGTCGGGCCCCGTCTCGACTGGCCGCACCTGCGCACCGACGACCGTGCCAGCCGGTCGTGGACCCGCTGGGGCGAGCTCGTGGTCCGGCGCCGCTGGCTCGCCGCGGTTGCGGCGTGCGCCGTCCTCGGAGCGCTGCTGGTGGCTGCCTCCGCACTGCACCTTGGCGCCGCGGCCGGCAACCCGAACACCATCAGCCAGCGCGGCGACGCCAGGACCGGCCTCACCCAGCTGGAGCGCTCGGGCATCGGCTCCGGCGCGTTGACTCCGATCGAGATCGTGACCCGCGGCAGCGATCCCACTCGCGTGGCCTCCGCCGCCGGGCGGGTGGACGGCGTACAGGGCGCCACCGCGCCGGCCGGCGGCGGCTGGCGGCGGGATGGCATGGCCCTGGCCGACGTGTTCACGCCGAGCGACAGCGCCTCCACCTTGGACCGCGTCCGGGATGCGGCTCACGCGGTCGGTCCCGACGTGCGCGTGGGCGGGATCAACGCCCAGAACCGGGACTTCATCTCGGCCGTCTACGGCAACTTCCCGCTGATGCTCGGGCTCATCGCGGTGATCACCTTCGTGCTGCTGGCGCGCGCCTTCCGCTCGCTGCTCTTGCCGCTGAAGGCGGTCCTGCTGAACGTGGTGAGCGTGGCCGCCGCCTGGGGCGCCCTCACGCTCGTCTGGCAGAAGGGCTACGGCTCCGACGCGATCTGGGGCATCGGCGCAACCGGCTCGATCCCGTCGTGGCTGCCGCTGATCGTGTTCGCCTTCCTGTTCGGCCTGTCAATGGACTACGAGGTCTTCATCCTCGCCCGCATGCGCGAGGAATACGACCGCAGCGGCTCAACCAACGTCGCCGTCGTCCAGGGCATCGGCAGGACCGGTCGGCTGGTGACCAGCGCGGCGCTGATCCTCTTCCTCAGCTTCGTGTCGATGGCCACCGCGCCGAGCACCGGCGTGAAGATCCTCGCCACCGGCTTTGGCGCCGGCATTCTGCTCGACGCGACGATCGTGCGAGCGATGCTGCTCCCCGCAATCGTGTCGCTGCTCGGCCGCTGGAACTGGTGGCTGCCCCACCTTCCGGCGCGGCTGCTCCGCGTCGCGCCGTCCCCGCACCCGCGTCCCGTGCAGGACCGAGCTTGACCGAATCGAGGTATCGAATATGCACCCACTCATCACATACACGCTGCCCACGGCGGCATTCCATTGCTGGCATCACGGCGGCTGGTGGATCGTCTTCCCGATCCTCTGGCTCCTGCTCGCGGCGTTCGTCGTGGCGCTCTTCTGGCGGCGCGGCGGCCGTAATGACGGCGGCGACTCGCCGCGCCGGATTCTGGGCGAGCGCTTCGCACGCGGCGACATCAGCGCCGACGAATACCGGGACCGGCTCGCCGAGCTGCAGTAGAGCTCGGGCGAGCGGGAATGCCGCGATTCTGGTTCCGTATCGCACGATGACCGCGACCAATCGCTCGGCGAGCCCTTGGCGTGCACGAGTCGCAGTCTCGCTGTCGCAGCTCGCAAACAAGCGCGGCATCTATATGGGACGGCGCTCGGCGAGGATTCACGTGGCCGTCTATCGCTGGTCCGGCGGCAGGCTTGGCGGCCACCTGCCCGGCATGCCCGGTGCCCGGATCCTGCTGCTCGATCATGTTGGTGCGAAGAGCGGCATCAGGCGAACCTCACCGGTCATGTATCACCGGGACGGCCACCTCATTGCCGTTGCGGCCTCGAAGGCCGGCCAGCCCACCAATCCCGCTTGGTTTCACAACCTCCGGGCCAACCCAGACACCACGATCCAGATCGCGTCGGAGATTCGCCATGTCCGGGCCAGGGTGGCGAGCGACGCCGAGCGGAAGGAACTCTGGCCGATGTTCGTCGCCTTCTATCCCGGCTACTCGTTCTACGAGCGCCTCGCCGGTGACCGGACGATCCCCATCGTGATCCTCGAGCCCCGCTAGCGGCTACATCCCGTTCATCGAACCCAACCGCCTCTTGAGACGCGGCCGGAATCGAACCGATGCGAGCGAAGACGAGCGACGTCGCCGGTTCGATCAGGAACGTGGGCGGTAGATGGCGAGGGCCGGAATCGAACCGGCGACACCACGATTTTCAGTCGTGTGCTCTACCAACTGAGCTACCTCGCCAAGCGTCGGGGATGGTAGCGGGGCCGGGTCGCTAGTCTGAGCCGCCATGAGCGAGCTCATCCATACCTGCTACCGGATCGGCGACATCGATCGCTCGGTCGCGTTCTACAAGGCGCTCGGATTCGAGGAGGTTGGGCGCATGCCCATCCGCGACGAGGCCATCAACGTCTTCATGGGCCTGCCCGGGGACGGCGCGCGGCTCGAGCTCACCTACAACCACGGGGTCGACTCCTACGAGCTCGGAACGGGCTACAACCACATCGCGGTCACCACCGACGATCTGGACGCGAAGCTCGCCAACCTCGCCGAGCAGGGGATCGAGCCTGAGAAGCCTCCTTACACGGTCCGCGAGGGCGGCAACCGCATCTGCTTCGTGCGCGATCCGGACGGCTATCGCATCGAGCTCATCGAGCGCGACTGATACGTGCGCCGTCTCGTCCTCAGTCTTTGCACGCTCACGGTCGCGCTCGCCGCCGGTTGCGGCAGCAGCTCGTCCGGAAGCGGGAAGAGCCCGCTCGACAACGCGCTCGGCTATCTGCCGAAGTCCGCACCGGTGGTCTTCGTGCTCGACACGAACCTGAACGGCGGCCAGTGGAAGTCGCTCACCGCGAACGCGCAGAAGTTCCCGTTCGCGGGGCAGGTCGGCAGCTCGCTCAAGAACTCCATCCGTCAGTCCGGGCTTGACTTCGACAAGGACATCAAGCCGCTGCTCGGCAACGAGTTCGTCCTCGGATTTCCGACTGTGCAGGCGCTCGCCGGGTCGAGTGACCAGACGCTCGCAGCCCTCCAGGTGAAGGACAAGGGCAAGCTGTCGAGCGTGCTGTCGCATGACAAGCACCTGACGAAGGACGGCTCCTCGAGCGGCGCCACCCTCTACAAGTCCGACTCGGGGCCTACGGAGGTGGCGCAGGACGGAGACGTGCTCGTGGTGGGGAGCACAAAGCAGCAGACCGTGGCGGCGCTCGAGCAGCGCGGCCGTGACGACCGCCTCACCGAGGACGCCTTCAACAGCGGCCTCTCGGGCCTTCCGTCAGACGCTCTCGCGCGCGTGTACGTGAACGCGCAGCAGCTGATCACGGGCTCGCCCGGCACCCAGACCGCGCAGAAGGTGAAGTGGGTGGCTGCGCTCAGGACCGTGGGGGCCACGGTGTCCAGCGAGAGCAGCGGCATCGCGATCGACTTCAACGCGAAGACTGACCCCTCCCAGCTCTCGGAGGCGGACCTGCCGATCGCCTCGGGAGACGCCTCGCCGCCGGTCTCGATCAAACGGGGCGAGATCGGCGTCGGGATCCGGGGGCTGAACCAGACGGAGCACTTCGCCGAGAGCGTTGCTCAGATCGTGAGCCCCGCGAGCTACGCGAACTTCGTGAAGGCCAAGCAGACGCTCGCCTCGCGCCTGGGGCTGAACATCGACAAGGACCTGATCGACCAGCTCTCGGGAAATGCGGCGATTGCCTACGACGTCCACGGCAAGTTCGCCATGCGCGCCGAGCCGAAGGATCCGGCGGCGTTCAGGGCCACGCTCGCCAAGGCGGCCCGGGTGGCGCCGCAGTTCGCCCAGGGCGCGGGAATGCCCGGGGCGAAGCTCACGCGCGTCGGCGGTCTCTACAAGCTCACCGGCAAGAACGGCAAGACGCTCTACTACGGCATGGTCGGCAAGGTATTCGCCGTGGCGAATGACCCGGCGCGGCTCGCTCAGATCGCCTCCGCGACGCCGCAGCAGGTGCCCGGCGCGAACGGCGCCGTTGCGATCAATGCGGACATCGGCCAGCTCGTGGCCGGGATCGTCTCCCAGGCCGCGGGCGGCGGCCTCGGCGGCGCCTTCGGCGGCTCACTCGCCACCGCGCCCCTCGGCAACCTCACCGGCTCGATGAGCTCGAGCACGAGCGGGCTGACGGGTCACCTGCAGCTGGCGATCAAGTAGACCGGAGGCCGCGCTTTCGGGCGGCTCCCTCTTTTCGCACTGGTCCCAAGTTGGGACCGTCTCGAAAAGGAATAGGCGCCCGCGACCCGCGACCCGCGACCTAGCTCCAAGCGTCCCACCGCCGCAGGAACGGCAGCGGATCGATCGGCTGGCCACCCTGCGCCCACGCGCCCTTCCAGATCTCGAAGTGGAGGTGCGGCCCTGTGGACTCGCCTGTGCTTCCCACCTCGGCGATCTGCTGGCCGGTGGCCACGTGCTGGCCTTCCTTCACCCGTACGGAACCGTCCCGCAGGTGCATGAAGACGTAGTCGAGGTTCTCGCCGTCGCCGCGCAGAACGATGTAGTTGCCGGCGCCGCCGGACTGGAAGCTCACCACCTTCACGAATCCGCCGCGCGGCGCCACCACTGGCGTTCCGGTGGGTGCCGGGATGTCCTGGCCCTGGTGGGTGTGGCCCGGTCTAGGAGCGCCGAAGCGGCCGTCCGGGCTGACGCCGTAGGTGAACTGGCCGATCAGCGGGAACACGTGCCAGTGGAAGCTGAAGCCCCTCGTGACGGAAGACTTCGAAGCGCCGCGCAGTCCCCTGCCCGCGAGGTGCAGCTGGAACTGACCCTCCGGCAGCGGCCCGCCCTCGAGCCCGCTCAGCAGGTAGCGCTGGCGAACCCCCGTGCGGCGATTGCCGAGGTCTATGCGACGCACCACGGCGTTCCCGCTCTTCACAACGAGCCACACATGGACCCTGCTCGCCCCGCCCCGCAGCGAGAAGTGCACCTGCGCCCGGTGGCCGTAGATGAACGTGCTGTTCGGGCTGACGGAAAACGACTCCACCAGCGAGCCGCGCGGGATCCTCACGCTGCCCGGCCGCGTTCCGCCGCTCGGCGAATGTGACGAAGGCGGAGCGGCACCCGGCGCGGCTCCGCCGTTACCGGCCAGCGCCGAAGCCGGCAGGATCAGGGCGAGCAGAAGCGGAAGCGCGAGGAGGGGTCGCACCCTGTTTGCGTCGGCGCGTACCCCACAGGGCTCACAAACTGCAACGGATCATGCAGCCTGCATTCGCGTCATCAGCTCGAGCGCCCCATTCTTGTTCAACGGCTCGTTCAAATTGCCGCACTTAGGCGACTGCACGCACGACGGGCAGCCGGCTCGGCACGGGCACTCGTCGATCAGCCGCCGCGCATCGGCCACGAGCGTCTCGAACAGGGTGAAGCCGATGCGCGTGATCCCCACGCCGCCCGGATGGCCGTCGTAGATGAAGATGGTGGGCCGGCCGGTCTGCTGGTGGAAGGCCGTGGACAGGCCGCCGATGTCCCAGCGGTCACACATCGCGATCAGCGGTAGCACCGCGATCTGCCCATGCTCGGCCGCGTGGATCGATCCCTGCAGCACGTCCAAGGGGAACTCCTCGCGCAACAGCGGCTCTGGCAGCTCGTACCAGAGCGCCTGGGTGATGAACTGCTGCTCCGGCAGGTCCACGGGCAACAGGTCGAGCACCTCGTGATCGGCCACACGCTTCTTCTGGAACGCGATCACCTCCTCGGTCACGGACACGATCCCGAACGACAGCTCCACCCCGAGCACCGAGCGCGTATCCCTCACCTGCTCGATCCAGGTGTCGGTCTCCTTCTTGGGCTGCGTGTACCAGTCGCCCTCGAACCTGGCGACGAGCGCGCGGCGGTTGCGCAGGTCGAGCTCCTCGACCTCGTACGCCTGGCCCATGTGGAGATACACGGCGCCGGGGTGCACCGTGGAGAACGCGCGGGACGCCTCCACCGTGCCGATGATCTGCCCGTCCGCGCCATCCACCACGGCGAACGAGTCCATGCCAGCCGAGCGCAAGGACACGCGTCCCGCCGGGAAGCCCTCGCCGCGCGGGAGGTAGCGCCCGCCGCGCTCGCGCAGCTCGCCGCGCTGCACGAGCCGGTCCGCGTACCCCTGCCAGCGCGGGCCGAGCGTCTCGGCGTCGTGCTGCGTGAGCGGCATCTCGTACGCCGCGGGCACGAGGTGCTGCATGTAGATCACCTCGGACTCGTGGTCGAGGATCGCCGACTCCACGGGGCGGTCCAGGAACTCCTCGGGGTGACGGCAGAAGAACTGGTCGAGCGCGTCGTCGCCGGCCACGTAGAGAGCGAGCCCCGGCGCCCGCCGACCGGCCCGGCCCCACATCTGCCGCAGGCTCGCAACCGTGCCCGGGAACGTGACGCAGATCGCGGCGTCGAGATCGCCCACGTCGATGCCCAGCTCCAGCGCATCCGTGGCCACCACGGCCAGCAGGTCGCCCTCGGCGAGCCGCTGCTCGATCTCGCGCCGCTGCAACGGCGTGTAGCCCGCGCGGTAGGGCGCAATCCGTTCGGCGAGATCACCGAAGCCGGCGTCTTCCAGCCGCAGCTTCGTGAACTTCTGGATCAGCTCCACGCCGCGGCGCGACTTCAGGAAGCAGATCGTCCGCACCTCGCGCTTCACGAGCTCCGCCAGCAGCGACGCCGCCTCCGACAGCGCCGACGCCCGCACCCCCTTGTCCTCGTCCACGAGCGGCGGGTTCCACATCGCGATCTGCCGCTCGGCACGCGGCGCGCCGTCGCGATCCACCAGCCGGAACTCGAGCCCCGTCAGCTCCTCGGCAAGCTCGAGCGGGTTCGCGATGGTCGCGCTCGTGAGAATGAAACGCGGCTCCGTGCCGTACGCGTTCGCCATCCGCCGCAGCCGCCGCAGCACGTTCGCCACCTGCGAGCCGAACACGCCGCGGTACACGTGCGCCTCGTCCACCACCACCCAGGCGAGGTTGGCCAGCACGTCCCCCCAGTTGCGATGGTGGGGCAGGATCCCGATGTGCAGCATGTCCGGGTTCGTGAGGATCAGGTTCGAGCGCTGCCGGATGGCGCGGCGCTCCTCGCGCGGAGTGTCGCCGTCGTAAATCGCGTGGCGGAGGAACGGCATCCGGAGCTGCGACAGCTTGCGCGCCTGGTCCTGCGCGAGTGCCTTCGTGGGATAGAGGTAGAGCGCGCGGGCGCGGGCGTCGGTGGCAAGCGTGTCCAGCACGGGCATGTTGAACGCCAGCGACTTGCCGCTGGCGGTGCCCGTGGTGACGATCGTGTGGCCGGATCGCGCCGCGGCCCACGCCTCGGCCTGGTGCGAGTACACCTGCTCCACGCCGCTCGCCCGCAGCGCCTCGAGCACCAGCGGGTGAAGGTCGCCGGGCAGCGGCGCGAGCTCTGCCTCGCGTGCGCCCAGCCGGCTCGTCGTGACCAGCTGCTCCCCGGTGAGCACGCCGGCCCATGGGCGCTCTTCGCTGACGATCGCCATAGTCTCGGACCCTAGCCACTTGCTCCGCTGCGTCTACACCGACCTCGATGGCACCCTGCTCGGCAGGGGCGCCTCGCTCTTCCACGACGCCGAGGGCGCCTTCACGCTGCTACCGGCACGTGCCCTCGAGGCCTGCTTCCGCGCGAACGTGGAGGTGGTGCTCAAGTCCGGCCGCCGCGAGGCGCAGGTGATGGAGGACGCGCGCCTCATCGGCCAGACCGCCTACATCTACGAGATGGGCTGCGGCCTCGTGATCGACGGCGAGCACACGCTGCTCACCGGCGGGCTCGAGCCTCAGGACGGCAAGACGATCCACCACCAGATCGAGGAGTCCGGCGCGCCGCGCCTGCTGCTCAACACCTACTCGGACAGGCTCGAGTACCACTCACCCTGGCATCGCAACCGCGAGATCTCGCATCTCTTCCGCGGCGTGGTGGACTCCGCCGAGGCGGACCACCTGCTCGAGCAGAACGGTCACGGCAACCTGCGCCTGGTGGACAATGGCGCGATCTCACACAAGGCCTCGCTGGCGCACCTCGACGGGCCGCCGCACGCCTACCACCTGATCCCGCGCGAGGCGTCGAAGGCAAATGCCGTGGCCCGCCACATGCGTGCCCGTGGCTACACGCCAGAGGAGTGCATAGCGCTCGGTGATTCGCGAGAAGATCTCGGGGTGGCGCAAGTGGTGGGCCGCTTCTTCCTCGTCGCGAACGGCCTCGAGAAGGATCCGGAGATCCTCAGCGGGGCACCGCCCAACGTGGAGGTGACCGAGGGCCGCAACGGCGCTGGCTTCTACGAAGCCGTGGTCAGGACGCTGGCTGAGGGCTAGGGCGGCGCTTCCGCTCCAGCAGAGCCTTGTCCGCGGCGGCCACGAGGTCCGGGCCCGACATCCAGTCGAGCAGCGCCGCGTGCCCGGTGGTGACGGTGAGCGGCGTGCCGTCGGGCCGTGCGCACGAGTTCGACACGTGGCTCTCGATTCGCGCTGCCACTTCGAGCACCGCCGGCTCGGGCGTGCCCGCCAGCACCACCACGAACTCGTCGCCGCCCCAGCGGAAGCACACGTCGGCGCCGCGCAGCTCGTTCCGCAGGGCGTCGGCCACCTGCCGCAGGCAGTTGTCGCCGGCGAGGTGGCCGTGCACGTCGTTGATCTTCTTGAAGCTGTCGAGGTCGCAGAGCAGCAGGCCTAGCGGCTCTTCGTTACGTCGCGATCGCGCGATCTCAGTGGCCATCGCCTCCGCGAAGGCGCGCCGGTTGCCGAGGCCGGTGAGCTCGTCCACCCGCGCCAGCTCGTGGGCGCGGGCCTCGTTCTCCTGCGAGTCGGCGCGGTGCTGGCGGATCTGCCACATCACGCCGAGGATGAACAGCGACGCCAGAACCCAGAGCCCGAGCTCGGCCACGAGGTCGCCGATCATCGCCGCCGATGCGTGGCCCACCTCCGGCACCACGGCCAGCACGGCGAGCACGCCAAGGAAGCCGAGGAAGCGCGCCGGTGTGTGGACGGCTGCCGCCGTGCAGATCATGAACGGGTAGAGCTCGTGGTAGGGCGCAGGAAGTCCCCCCGCGAGCCACTGCGCGGCCACGATGTACGCGAGCCCGAGGTAGGCGGTGAGAAGCAGGGTGTCGCGCGTGATCCGCTCGGGGCGGCGCATGAGGATGTACATCCAGATCCCCGTGGCCACGCTGAGCGCGCCGATCACGCCCCAGCCCGCCATTCCGATCCGCGCGGTGGGGGGATAGAAAGGCATCAGCGCGTAACCCACGCTGCCGCCGAGCACCCAGCCGGTCTTCGACGACTTCACGGCCAGCCCGAGATCGAAGCCGCGAGCGGCCTTCTCTGGCGAGAAGAAATCGCGCAACATCCGCCATGGCTTGACCGTCCCCGCACCCATACAGCCCGGGAGATCGGCCCCGGAGGGGCGGGCTTGAACGCTCTTTAGGCCGCGGAGGGCTGCGCCGAGCGCAGGAAATCGAGCACCGCGGCGTTGAATTCCTCGGCGCGCTCGAGGTTGAGGCCGTGCGTGGCGCCCTCGATGATCGTGAGCTTCGCGTCCGGAATCAGCTCGGCGAGCTCCTTCGATTTCCAGGCGGGCACGAGGATGTCGTGCTCCGCGCCGATCACGTGCACCGGCATCTTCAGGCCCGGCAGCCGCTCGCGCGCCTCGTGCCGTCCGGTGGCCTCGGCCTGGCGCTCGAAGCCCTCCGGCTTCTGCGGATGCGGGTTGGTGAGCATCTGCTGGCGCAGGAACGTGATCCGCTCGGTCTCCTCGAACAGGTCCTCGGAGAAGCAGAGCAGCATCATCTGATCGATGTGCTCCTCGTAGGAGCGGCGGTGCACGTCCGCCGCCATCATGCGGCCGGCTTTGCGGCCGTACGCGCCGGCGCCGGCGAACGTGATCGCGAGCGTGAGCGTGCGCACGCGGTCCGGCCAGCCGAGGGCGATCTCCTGTGCCACAGCGCCGCCCATCGAAGCGCCCACGAGGTGGAAGGTCTCGAGCCCCAGTTCGTCGGCGAGCCCGATAGCGTCGGCCGCCAGGTCGGTGATCTCGTACGGCCCCTGGGCGTACGACGACTGCCCCGAGTCGCGGTTGTCGAACGTCACCACCTTGAAGTGCTCCGCGAGCGGCTCCACCTGAAGCGCCCAGGCCAGGTGGTCCGCACCCAGGCCCATGACCATGAGGAGCGGCTCACCCTCACCCTTCACCTCGTAGTAGAGGTGCTGTCCGTTTACGTCCGCGAACGGCATCGCGAGCGGAACCTACCCAGCCAGAGCTTCTTTGAACGCTGCCTCGGCGTCCGCGCCGTGCACCGCGAACACCACTCGCTCGAGCGAGCCGGGCTTGTGGGCGCGCGTGGCGTCCACCATCAGGCGGGCCGCCTCGTCCAGGGGAAAGCCGCCGACGCCCGTGCCGAACGCCACCAGCGCGAGCGAGCGGCAGCCCAGCTCATCCGCCTTCGCAAGCGTGGACTCGGTCGCGCGGCGGATGATCTCCGCCGACGTTGGGCCCCCGAGCTCCATCGTGGCGGCGTGGATCACGTACCGCGACGGCATGTCGCCCGCTGTCGTCTCCACGGCCTCGCCAAGAGCGATCGGAGCCTTCTGGTCGGACTCGCGCACCACCTCCACACCACCCGCGCGGCGGATCGCGCCGGCCACGCCGCCGCCGTGCATGAGCTGCGTGTTGGCGGCGTTCGCGATCGCGTCCACCTCGAGCTTCGTCACGTCTGCTTGAAGGACCTCGAGCTCCACGCCCATATTCTCCCCACATGGCCCCTCGCACTGAAGCCACGGTGATCGACGCCGACGGACGTGACCTGCGCGTGACGAGCGGAGACCGCGTGATCTTCCCGGCCACCGAGCGCACGCCGGACATCATGAAGCTCGACATCGTGAAGTACTACCTGGCGGTGGCCGGCGGGATCATGCGCGCGGTGGAGCGGCGGCCCACCACGCTCGAACGCTGGCCGAAGGGCGTGTATCCCGGCATGGTCCTGTCCACGCGGGACAGGGGCAGCGGGGGCGACGCCTTCTACCAGAAGCGCGTTCCCAAGGGAGCGCCTGACTACCTGCAGACCTCGCGCATCCAGTTCCCCTCCGGCCGCACCGCCGACGAGATCTGCCCGACGGAGATCGCCGTGGTGGGCTGGGCCGCGCAGATGGGGACGATCACCTTCCATCCCTGGCCGGTGCGCAGCGCCGACGTCGACCACCCTGACGAGCTGCGCCTCGACCTCGATCCGCAGCCGGGCACCGACTTCGCCGACGCGGTGCGCGTGGCGGCCGAGGCGCGGACGCTCCTCGAGGAACTCGGCTACATCGGCTTCCCGAAGACCTCCGGCGGCCGCGGGGTGCACATCTATGTCCGCATCGAGCCGCGCTGGAGCTTCACGGACGTGCGCCACGCCGCCATCGCGTTCGGCCGTGCGCTCGAGCGGCGCATGCCGGGCGAGGTGACCACGAGCTGGTGGAAGGAGGAGCGGGGCGAACGCATCTTCATCGACTACAACCAGAACGCCCGTGATCGCACGATCGCCTCCGCCTACAGCGTTCGAGCGAAGCCCGGCGCGCCGGTGTCCACGCCGGTCACGTGGGACGAGCTGCCGGAGGTCAGGCCCGAGGATTTCAACGTAACCACGGTGCCGGCGCGGTTTGCGGAACGCGGCGACCCGCACGAGCCGATCAACGACGTGGCTCATTCGCTCGAGCCGCTGCTCGAGCTCTACGCCCGCTTCGAGGCCGAGGGGCATGGCGACATGCCGTACCCGCCCGACTATCCCAAGATGCCGGGGGAGCCTAAGCGGGTCCAGCCGTCCCGGGCGCGGCCGGAATAGGCAGCTTGTGCTCCTGCAGGTCGATCGCGGCCTGCACGAGCGGCGCCTCGAGCCCCCGCGGCGCGATGAGCGCCACCGCCACGTTCCACTGCACGGGCACGGTGGCCACGGGCATCCCGGTCATGTCCCAGAGGGCGGTGAGCGCGATCATCGGGTCGCCCGGACCGCCGGCGTGCCCGCGGTCGTACCCCGGCCCGCGCCCGTACGGCGTGATCGGCAGCGTGGGCTCGAGTACGAAGTCCACGCCGTTTGCGGCGAACCAGTGCTCCCAGGCGGCGGTGCCCTCGGCGCGCCTGCGCTGCGCGCCGATGTACGCCTGAGCGTCGGTGAAGTTGCGCGCCACCTCCACGAACTCGGCGAGCGCCGGACGGTACAGCTCGTGCCGATCGGTGAGCTTCGAGTGGTACTCCCACACGTCCGCGAACAGCACCACGCTGAGGTCGTCCCAATCGAACGTCCACGGCGACGGAAGCTCGACCACGCGCGCACCCAGGTCCTCGCAGGCGCGGCGCGCCGCGTCGAACGCGGAGGCCACCTCGTCCTCCACCTCCATGCCGCGCGGACGGTCGCTCAGCGCGATCGTCACGCCCTCGAGCGGCCCGGGGCCGGGGCGCGCGGACAGCGCCAGCTCGCCCATCGGCGCGGGCGGCGGCATCACGGCACTTGGCTCGGGCTCGCCTTCCGCGAGCGCCGCAAGCAGCGCCGAGCAGTCCGCCATCGTGCGCGCCATCGGGCCGACGTGGTCGAG
>DASUWY010000084.1 GCA_036378175.1 Thermoleophilaceae bacterium | reverse complement strand
TTGTTGATCTTGTCCGGCGTGGGCAGGAACCCGGACAGCTCGCCCGGCAGGTCGATGCCCGTCTTGTGGCCGATTCCGAGCTTGCTCGCCCACTTCTGGAGCTGGAGCCCGCCGCACTGCGTGCCCAGCTCGGCGCCCACGTTGTAGAAGAACACGTCGCTCGACACTCGCAGCGCGTTCACCAGGTTGAGCGCGCCGTAGGACGCGTTGCCGGCGTTGTGGCGCACGATGTTGCCCTGCTTGAACGTGCCGCCGTCGAAGATCACGGTGCTCGGGGTGAGCACGCCGCAGCTCAGCGCCGCCACAGACGTGATCGGCTTGAAGGTCGAGCCCGTGGGATAGAGGCCCTGGATCGCCCGGTTGGCGAGCGGCGCGCCGTTGTTCGGGTTGTTGAGCGCCTTGTAGACGGACTCCTTCACGCCCTTCGAGAAGACGTTCGGGTCGAACGTCGGCGAGCTGCCGAGGGCGTACACGGAGCCGTTGTGCACGTCCATCGCGACGAATCCGCCGCGCCGGCCCGCCAGCGCCGCCTGCCCGATCTTCTGCGCCTCCAGGTTGAGCGTGAGCCGCAGCTCGTGGCCCTGCACAGGCTGCTTCTTGGCGAACTCGCCGCGGAGGTTGCCGGACGCATCCACCTGTACGCGCGCCGCGCCGTCCTGCCCGCGCAGGTAGCGGTCGTAGGAGGACTCGATGCCCGCCTGGCCCACGCTGTCGTTCTGGTTCACGCCCTTGAAGTCCGGCAGCTTGAGCTCCTGCGCGGTCACGCGGCCCACCGTGCCCATGATCTGGGCCGCCAGGTCGTGGTACGGGTAGTGGCGCAGGTAGACCTGATCCACCGACACCCCGGGGAACGCTGTCTGGTGCTCGAGGATGTACGAGAACACGTTGCGACCAACGTCGGTCTTCACCGTGGCCTTCGCGAACGGCTGAGCCCTGAGCTGGGTGCGGACTGTTGTGCGGATCTGCCGGCGGCTCATTCCGAGCACCCGCGCCAGCCGCGCGTAGAGCTCGGTCTTCGTGGCCTGGCGCAGGGGCAGCTTGTCCGGGCTGATCGAGACGGCGTACGCCACGCGGTTGTCCACGAGCACGTTGCCGTTGCGGTCCACGATCTTCCCGCGCGGCGCCTGGATCAGGATGTTCCGCACCTGGTTGTCGCGCGCCTGCGCGAGGTACTTGTCGCCGGACAGCACCTGCAGGTACCAGAGCCTGAAGAAGACGATCGCGAACATCACGAGCGCGATGCCGCCGAGGATCGCGACGCGGAGCGCCAGCTGAGGAGTGATGGCGGGCCGGTTCTCGTTGTCGAGATACATGCCGACCTAGATGCCCAGCCCTCTCAGGCCGATGGGGCCGGACTCGATCGGCTGCGCGCGCTTGCGGCGGCGGTCGAGCGGGTCGCGGGTGAGCACCGGCCTGATGATCTTGCGCACGAGGGCGAACACCGGCAGCGCCACCAGCGTGTTGAGGAAAAGGGTGAGGAACATGTCGCGGAACGCGAGGATGCTGAGCGACGCGTCGAAGGACAGCATCAGGCTCACGATCGTCGTGCCCACGAGGTAAGCCGCCGTGGTGGCGGCGCCCACGGGAATCGGCAGCAGCGCGTTCGCGGGCTCGTTCACCTCGCCGTAGCGCCCCGCGAAGTAGCCCACCGCGGTGAGCACGAGCGAGGAGGCGCCCACGTCCTGGCCGACGATGAAGTCGAGCAACAGCCCGCAGCAGAAGCCCATCGCCGCCCCGGCGATGCTGCCGCCGTACAGCGCCACCGCGCCCACCACGAGCGGGATCAGGTCGATCGTCCCGCCGAGGAGCGGGATGCTCTCCAGTCCGGACACCTGGATCACCACCGTGAAGATCACGAGCAGGGCCAGCCGCACGACGGTCCCCGGGGTGAGGATCACTTGACCACCTGCGCCCGCTGCTGCTCCGCGTTGCCCGTCAATACCTGTACGTAGTTCATCCGCCGGAGATCCGCGTACGGCTCGATGTGCACGCGCTGGTACTGCTCGAGCTCGCTCGGCGACACCTTCGTCACCTTCCCGATCGGGATGCCGCGCGGGAACAGCGAGTCGAGCTTCGAGCTGGTGAAGCCCGAGGTCACGACGCTGTCGCCCTTCCGGATCTTCGCGCCCTTGTCGATGTAGTCGAGCAGCATGTCGTTCGGGTTGCCCACCTCGGGCCGGACGATCCCGTTCGACCCGTCGGGCATCACCTCGGCGGAGACTGCGCTCGACTCGTCGGTGATCAGCGTGACGATCGCCTCTCCGCCGCTCACGGACGTGACCTTGCCGGCGAGGCCTCCCGCGGCGATCACCGGATCGTCGATGTGCACGCCCGATCCGCTGCCGGCGTTGATCACCACGTTCGAGTACCAGACGGTGGGCGAGCGCGAGATCACGCGCGCGGTGATGAGCTTGTCGCCCGATGCGAAGTTGCTCGAGCGCGGCAGACCCACGAGCGAGCGCAGCTCCGCGGCGTCGCGCTGAGCGGTCTGGTTCTGCGCCAGCTCGGCCTGAAGCTGCTGCACCTGCTTCTTGAGCTGCTTGTTCTCCTTCTTCGCGTGGAACACGTCGCCGGTCCAGTGGGTGAGGTTGCTCACCGGCTTGAAGACAATGCTCACGCCCTTCTCGAGCGGCGAGAAGACGGCGGAGGTGCCGTTCTGGAAGGAGTGCAGGATGCCGCCGCCGTTCTCACCGAAGTAGACGGTGAGAAGTCCTATCGAGAGGGCGACGAGCACGCCCAGCACTGCCCGTCGTCTGCGGACAACCTTCTTGTCGTACACCGGAGGTGTACCTCCCGCGCGCCGCTAGTAGCGCCGTCGCTGTCGGGAATTTCTGTTGCTGCGGTGGATTGCCTCGAACTCCTCGAGGGAGCGGCCAGAACCCACGGCCACGCAGGTTAGGGGCGATTCCGCGAGGTGTGCGGGCATCTGCGTCTCATCGCGAAGACGCTCGTCAAGACCTTGGAGCAGCGAGCCGCCGCCGGCGAGCATGATCCCGCGGTCCATGATGTCCGCGGCCAGCTCGGGCGGAGTGCGGTCGAGCGTCTCCTTCACGGCGTCGATGATCGCCTGCAGCGGCTCCTCGAGCGCGAGGCGCACCTCCTCGCTCGTGAGCACGACGGTCTTCGGCAGGCCCGACACGAGGTCGCGCCCGCGGATCTCGGCCTGCACCTCCTCGTCGAGCGGGAATGCGGAGCCGATCTCGAGCTTCACCTCCTCGGCCGTCTGCTGGCCGATCATCAGCTTGTACTCGCGCTTGACGTAGTTGATGATCGCCTCGTCGAGCTCGTCGCCGCCGATGCGGATCGACTGGGACACCACGATGCCGCCCAGCGAGATCACCGCAACCTCGCTGGTGCCGCCGCCGATGTCCACGACCATGTTCCCGGTGGGCTCGCCCACCGGCAGCCCGGCGCCGATAGCGGCGGCCATGGGCTCCTCGATCAAGTAGGCCTGGCGCGCGCCGGCCGAGAGGCAGGCCTCCTCAACCGCGCGCTTCTCCACACCGGTCACGCCGCTTGGCACGCACACCACCACGCGCGGGTGGGCCCAGCGGTTCTGGTGGACCTTCTGGATGAAGTGGCGGAGCATCTGCTCCGTGACGTCGAAGTCGGCGATCACCCCGTCCTTGAGCGGCCGGATTGCGGAGATGGTGCCGGGCGTGCGGCCCAGCATGCGCTTGGCCTCGATGCCGACGGCGTGCACCTCGCCGGTGCGCGAGTCGATCGCCACCACGGACGGCTCCGAGAGCACGATTCCGCGCCCGCGCACGTACACGAGCGTGTTGGCGGTACCGAGGTCGACGGCCATGTCGCGACCGCCGAAGCCCGTTAGGTAGGAGAAAAAGCCCATGTGCCGAGTGGTTTGGTGGAGATTAAGCCGCGTACCGGCAGCCCGCTAAGGCTCCGGCCGCCGCAAGAGATCCTGCAGGAGAGCGGGGCGCCGAAAGCCGCGCCGTAGTGTAGCCAAGAATCTGCCGTTCAGGGGCGATGTCTGCAGTTTTGATCGAGGGTTTTTGAGACTCACGACCTCAGGCTGAGCTTGAAGGTTCTCAGGTTCAGCACCAGCCCGGGATCGCATGCCAAAAGGGAACCTCGACGCACCGGCTTGGCGCAATGGAGCTTGGGGGTCTTTCCAAGCTTGAAGGTTGGCCCGCAAGCGGGCTTGCAAGCGGCTCGCTAGGCCAGGAGATCCGGCGCGAGCCTCACGAGCTCCGCCACGGGCAGGCCGACGACGTTCCAGAAGTCGCCCTCGATCTCCTCGACCAGGGCCGCGCCTCTGCCCTGGATCGCATACGCGCCGGCGCGCTCCCGCCACTCGCCGGTGCCGATGTACCAGGCGATGTCGCGCGCCTCGAGGCGCCGGAAGCGCACCTTCGTCACCGCCGAGCACGTGCTCTCGTTGCCGTCGCGCCGCAGCGCCAACCCACCCCATACCTCGTGGGTGCGGCCGGACAGCCGCCTCAGGAAGTCCTCGGCCTCCTCCTCGGAGGCCGCCTTGCCGAACACGCGCCCGTCGAGCACCACCTCGGTGTCGGCGCCAAGCACGGGATCTCCCGGAACGGCGCGCGCCTTGCGGAGCGCGTTCTCCACCACGGTCGCGCGCGGCTCGCCGCCTGTGAGCTCCTCCACCTCCGGCACCACCACCTCGAAGTCCACGCCGAGCTGGGCGAGGATCGCCCGCCGCTGCGGCGAGGCCGACGCGAGGGTGAGCATCTGAGCTAGGCGAGGTCGGGGAAGAAGAGGCCGACCTCGCGGGCGGATGACTGCGGTCCATCCGAGCCGTGCACGAGGTTCGTCTGAACCTCGAGGGCGTAGTCACCTCGGATCGAGCCCGGAGCGGCCTCGAGCGGGTTGGTCGCGCCGATCACCTGGCGCGCGGCCTTGACGGCCTCGTGGCCCTCCAGCACCATCGCCACGAGCGGGCCACCGGTGATGAACTCAACGAGCTCGCCGAAGAACGGCTTCTCGGCATGTTCCGCGTAGTGCTGCTCGGCCAGCTCGCGCTCCACCTGCATGTGCTTGAGAGCGACGATGCGCAGGCCCTTGCGCTCGAAGCGCGCGATCACCTCTCCGGTGAGGCCGCGGGCGAACGCGTCCGGCTTGACAAGGATCAGGGTCCTCTCCAAGGGTGCTTCCTTTCGACTTCGGGATCAGGCGCCGGGCGGGCTCGAGGAGAGCGTGGTGCCCTCGTCGCCGCGGGGCGGCTGCCGCCGCGGGGGCGGCGGCGACTCGGCCAGAGTGGACGCTGCGGACGAGCGCCTGCTCGACCTGCGCCTCGCCGGCTCGGACACCGCGGGCGCGGCGCCGCCGGGAATCTCCGACTCGCAATACGGGCAGATCTTCCAGAGCGGGTCGAGCGGCTTGCCGCACGTCTGGCACGGCTCCTTGAGCCGCCGCAGGCAGCTCGGGCAGCGCAGGAACGCCTTCTCCACTCGGAAACCGCAATACGGGCAGCCCTGCTCGAGCTCCGCCAGCCGCGCCTCGGCGGCGGCGATCTCGATCTCGCGCTCGCGCGCATCCTCGAGGTACTCGGGCGGCCGAACGATCATGTAGATGATCGTGCCGAGGAAGGGGAACACCGAGCAGAGCGTCGCGCAGCCAACCAGCATCGGGTCCGCGATCCGCCGCTTGGCGTCGGCATAGGTCCAGTAGATCAGGGCCAGCCAGATCACCACCAGGAACAGGATCAGCAGGCTCACGACGCGGTTCACCGTGTCGTTGTGGATGCCGAAGATGGCGAGAAGGCCCATGGGTGGCCGGAGTGTAGTCGGGATGGGGTATTTCTCGGGCCGGTGAAACGGATCTGCCGGACCGTCCGAAACCCCTCCGGAAGTGTATCTACAGGACCACGCGGCCGATGAGGTAGCCGATCCCGAAGAACACGAGGATCACCACCGCCACCACCACGGCCACGATCCCGATCATCGTGAACAGGCTCGGAAACTCGCGGTCGTCGTTCATAGCGTGGACGCGCGTGCCGCGCGCCCGACCCTCACGAGATCGGCGATGAGATAGATCGAGCCGGTGGCGAGAACGGCGCCGTGCTCACCCGCGAGCTGCTGCGCGCGGGCCAGTGCGGCACGCGGATCGCCGACCGTCTCAGAGGGCGGTCGCCCCAGCTTTGAAGCGAGACTTTCGAGCGTTCCCGGCGAGAGCGAGCGCGGATTGGTGCTGCGCGTGAACACCACGCGGTCGAGCCGCGGCAGGAGCGCCTTCAGCATGCCGGCGGCGTCCTTGTCGTCGAGCACGCCGATCACGCCGACGGTCGGGCGCCCTTCCACCACCTCCGACAGCGCGTCCGCCACCGCACGCGCGCCCGCGGGGTTGTGCGCGCCATCGAGCACGGTGAGCGGCCGGTCCGCCACCACCTGCATCCGCCCGGGCACGCTCACCTCCGCCGCGGCGCGCCGCACGGCGCCCTCGTCCAGCTCGCCGAGGAATGCCTCGGCGGCCGCGCGGGCGAGCGAGAAGTTGGCGCGTTGGAACGCCCCCCGCGCGGCGAGCGGGTAATCGCCGGCCGGTCCCGCGTGCAGCCGGCGCGCGTGGCGATCGGCGGCCACGCGCTCGGCCACCGCCTCCGCGTCCGGGTGGAGATCGCCGGTGACGAGCACACCCTGGTCGCGCACCACGGCGAGCTTCTCCTCCGCGATGTCGGTGATCGTGGGCCCGAGCCAGCGCGTGTGCTCGAGGCCGACTCCGGTGAGCACCTGCACCTTCGACGGGATCACGTTGGTGGCGTCGTAGCGGCCGCCAAGTCCTGCCTCGATCACCGCCACCTCCACGCCGCGGCGCGCCAGCTCGTGGTACGCGGCGGCGGTGAGCGCCTCGAACTGCGTGACCGTGTCGCCAGGCTCCTGGGTGCGATTCACGAGCTCCGCCGCGTGCGCTGCTCGAGTGACCGCGGCCGCGAAGTCGGCGTCGGCGATCGGCTCCTCCCCCACCTCGATGCGATCCGTGAAGGACACGAGGTGCGGGGACGTGTAGCTGCCGGTGCGGATGCCGTGGCGCTCGAGGATCCCGGCGATGAAGCGCACGGTGGACGACTTGCCGTTCGTTCCCACCACGTGGATGGAGGCGAAGCGCCGCTGCGGCATCCCGAGCACGGTCATCAGCTTGTGCATGCGGTCGAGCCCGAAGCGCATGCCGAAGAGCTCGAGGTCGAGCAGGTACTCCTCCGCCTGGCGCAGGTTCACTGGCCCTCGAGCTCCTCGAGCTCCGCCTTGAAGCGCTCGAGCTTCTCGCGCTCTGCCTGCACCACGTGAGCCGGCGCCTTCTCCACGAACTGCTGGTTGGAGAGCTTCCCCTCGGCGCGCTTGATCTCGCCCGTGAGCTGGTCGCGCTTGGCCTGGCGGCGGCGCTCGGCCTCGCCGGCGTCAACGGCCTCCGTCGCGTACACCTGCACCGCGCCCCCGGGGATCGCCACAGACGTCTCTACGTCTCCGTTCACATCGCCGTCCACGAGCTCGAGCCTCGAGAGCTGCGCGAGATGGGGCGCGGTGTGCTCGTAGCCCTCAGCGGCCACGCGTGCGCGCACGCGCGTGCCGGCGGGAACGCCCACCTCGTCGCGCCAGCGGCGCACCGCGGTCACCGCCTCGATGAGGTCGCCCACCACGCGCTCGGCCTCCGGATCCACGGCGTCGGGCCGCCGCTCCGGCCAGCTCGAGGCGGCGAGCAGCCCACGCTCGCCGGGAAGGAACGACCAGATCTCCTCGGTCACGAACGGCATCATCGGGTGAAGCAGCGTGAGCACCCGCTCGAGCACGTGCAGCAGGTTCGCCGAGAGCGCGGAGCGGTCCGCCTCCTTGTCGTAGAGGCGCGGCTTGACGAGCTCGATGTACCAGTCGCACACCTCGCCCCAGAGCACGTCGTAGAGCGCGAGTGCCGCGCGGGACAGCTGAAAGCCCTCGATCAGCCCGGTGATCTCATCGGTGGCTCGCTCGAGGCGCGACAGGATCCAGCGGTCCTCCACGGTCTCGGGCCGCGGCTCCGCCGGCACGTCGTCCACGTTGAGGATCACGAAGCGTGATGCGTTCCAGAGCTTGTTCGCGAGGTCGGCGCCCTGCTTCACCCGCTTCTCCGAGTAGCGCACGTCCTGCGTGGAGGCCATCGCGAGCAGACCGAAGCGCACCGCGTCGGCGCCGTGCGCCTCGATCTCGTCGAGCGGGTCGATGCCCGTGCCGAGCGACTTCGACATGCGGCGGCCGTCAGGTGCCTGGATCACCGCCGTGATCGGCACGTCGGTGAACGGCAGCTCGCCCGTGAACTCCACGCCCATCATCACCATCCGCGCGACCCAGAGGAAGATGATGTCCCGCGCGGTGATCAGCGCGTCCGTGGGGTAGAAAGCGGCGAGCTCGGGCGTCTCCTTCGGCCAGCCGAGCGTGGCGAACGGCCACAGCGCCGAGGAGAACCAGGTGTCCAGCACGTCCGGGTCGCGCCGCAGGGCTCCCCCGCACGACGGGCAGCCATCCGGGGGCTGCTCGCTCACCACCGTCTCGTCGCAGCTGTCGCAGTAGTACACGGGCAGCTGGTGGCCCCACCAGAGCTGGCGCGAGATGCACCAGGGGCGGATGTTCTCCAGCCAGTCGAGATAGACCTTCGTCCACGGCCGCTCCGGGTGGAAGCGCAGCGTCCCGTCCTTCGCCGCGGCGATCGCCGGCTCCGCGAGACGCTCCATGTCGCAGAACCACTGGAGCGAGATCAATGGCTCGATGCGGCGACCGCTGCGGTGCGAGTACGGCACGTCGTGCAGGTACGGCGAGCGGGCGGAGATCAGGCCATCCGCGTCGAGTGCCTTCACCACCGCCGCGCGCGCCTCCTCCACCTCCATGCCGGCGAAGCGCTCTCCGGCGGCCGCCGTCATGCGGCCGTCCTCGCCGATCGCCGAGACCACCTCGAGGCCATGCTTGCGGCCGATCTCGAAGTCGTTCGGATCGTGGCCGGGCGTGATCTTCAGCGCACCGGTGCCGAACCCGGGGTCGACGTACTCGTCGGGAATGATCTTCAGACGCCGCCCAACGAGCGGGAGGATCGCCGTCTCGCCGATCAGGCGCGTGTAGCGCTCGTCGTTCGGGTTCACGGCGATCGCCGTGTCCGCGAGCATCGTCTCCGGCCGCACGGTCGCGATCGTGATGGAGCCGGAACCCGACTCGAGCGGGTAGTCGATCGAGTAGAGCACGTCCTCCACGCTGCGCTGCTCCACCTCGAGGTCCGAGATCGCGGAGCCGAGGCCGGGGTCCCAGTTGACCATGTAGTTGTCGCGGTAGATCAGCCCCTTCTCGTACAGGCGGACGAACACGTGCGTGACCGCGCGGACGTACTCGTCGTCCATCGTGAAGCGCTCGTCCTCGTAGTCCGCGGACGCGCCGAGGCGCTTGAACTGCTCGACGATCGTGCGGCCGTACTGCTCGCGCCACTTCCACACACGCTCGACGAACGCCTCACGGCCGATCTCCTGGCGGCTCGTGCCCTCGGCCGCCAGCTGCTTCTCCACCTGCACCTGCGTGGCGATGCCGGCGTGGTCGGTGCCGAAGATCCACTTGGTGCGCCGGCCCTGCATCCGTCGCAGGCGGATCAGAGTGTCCTGGATCGAGCCGTTCAGCGCGTGACCCATGTGGAGCACGCCGGTGACGTTCGGAGGCGGGATCGCGATGGAGAAGTTCTCCCGAGCGTCGCCCTCCGGCTCCGGGTGGAAGATGCCGGACTCATCCCAGCGCGTGAACACGCCGGGCTCGACGTCCGCCGGCGCGTAGCGGGTTCGGGCGCGCAGCCGCTCTAGACGATCCTCGTCGGGCACCCGCCGAAGTCTATGCACGGCCAGCGGGTGATCCGGCGCGCCCCCGGAGATCCGGCGGCGGCTTCATAATCCCCGGCGCGTGCGGGCCTCCCACCTCCTCATCGCGGCGCTTGCCGCGTGCGTTCTGGCGCTGGTCGCACCCGCAGGCGCGGCCACCGGGGTGCTGCTCTCGAACGAGCAGACGCTCACCCAGTGGGCGAATCCGAAGAGCCGCGCGCTCGTGCGGCTCGCCCCGGACCCGAGCTCGCGCGCCATCACCAGACTCCATCCGCTCACCGAGGACGGCTTCCCGGAGGTGTACGAGGCGCTTCAGCAGCAGACGGACGCAGGGGGCACTAGCTGGATCCAGATCCGCGTGCCGATGCGGCCGAACGGGCGCACCGGCTGGGTGCCGGCGTCCGCCCTCGGCAAGCTCCACACAGTCCACACGGAGCTCGTGGTGCAGCGGGGCAGGCTGCGGGCGACGCTGTATCGCGACGGTCGCGCGGTGTTCCGCGCACCGGTCGGCGTCGGGCGTCCCGGCCTGCCCACCCCGGCAGGCCACTTCTACGTCCGGGAGCGATTCAGGATCGGGCGCGGCGGCGGCGCCTACGGCCCACTCGCGTTCGGCACGAGCGCGTATTCGCCGAAGCTCACGGATTGGCCCGGCGGCGGCGTGGTGGGCATCCACGGCACCAACGAGCCTCAGCTCGTGCCCGGCCGCCCCTCGCACGGCTGCGTCCGCATGCGCAACCGGGACATCGTGCGGCTCGGCCACCTCATGCCGGTGGGCACGCCGGTGCTGATTCTCTAGGCCGTCGCCGGCGCGTCGATCAGCGCTGAGAAGTCGCCGTCCGCGAGCACCTTGCCCAGCTCGTCCGCGGGCACGGGGCGCGCGAACAGGAAGCCCTGTGCGAGGTCGCAGCCAAGCTCGCGCACCGACGCCAGCTGGCCGCCCGACTCGATTCCCTCGGCGATCGCGAGCAGGCCCAGCGCGTGCGCGAGCGTTACGAGGTTCGCGGTGATGGCGGCGTCGCGCGCGTCGTGCTCGATCCCCTGCACGAACGAGCGGTCCACCTTGATCACGTCGATCGGGAAGCGCCTCAGCTGGCCGAGCGACGAGAAGCCGGTGCCAAAGTCGTCGATCGCGATGCGCACGCCCTGGTCGTGCAGCTCCTGGAGCTCCGCGCGTGCGCGGTCCCCGGCGGGGCCCTCGGGCACGATGGCCGTTTCCGTGACCTCGAGGCCGAGGAAGCAGGCCGGTAGGCCCACGTCCTCGAGCGCCCGGCGGACGATCTCGGCCACGCCCCCGGCCGACAGCTGGCGGCCCGACAGGTTCACCCAGGTCACGAACGAATCGCCGGCAAGCCCATCGCAGCGCCATCGCGCCGTCTGGCGGCAGGCGTCGCGCAGCACGAGCTCGCCGAGCGGCATGATCAGCCCCGTGGCCTCGGCCACCGGGATGAACTCGCCGGGTGACACCAGGCCTCGCCGCGGGGACTCCCAGCGCACGAGCGCCTCCACCCCCACCACCCGGCGCGAGCTCAGGTCGATCTCCGGCTGGTAGTGGAGCGTGAGCTCACCGCGCTCGATCGCGTCGCGCAGCTCGTGCTCGAGCTCCAGCATGTCGCCGTACTCCTCCGCCATCGACGGCCGGAAGATCCGGTGCGCGCCGCCGCCCGCGTCCTTCGCCGCGTACATCGCGATGTCCGCGTGGCGGATCAGCTCGTCGCTCTCGCCGTGGCCGCCGCCGTGCACCACAACGCCCACGCTCGCGTTCACGCTCAGCTCGCGCCCATCGAGCTCGAGCGGCTTCGACACCGACTCGATCAGCCGCCTGGCCACCGACTCCGCCTGCGCCGCGCCCGCGCCATCGAGCAGCAGCGCGAACTCGTCGCCGCCGATGCGCGCCAGCGTGTCGGCCGGCCGTACCACCTCGTCGAAGCGGCGGGCCACCGCCTGAAGAAGCTGGTCCCCCGTGTCGTGGCCGAGGCCGTCGTTCACCTGCTTGAAGCCGTCGAGGTCCACGAGCAGCACCGACAGGAGCTCCTGCGAGCGCACCGAGCGGGCGAGCGCCTGGTCGAGGCGGTCCCGGAAGAGCGCGCGGTTGGCGAGCCCGGTGAGCCCGTCATGGAACGCCTGGCGCGTGAGCTCCTCCTCGAGCCGCACCCGTTCGCTCACGTCGCGGGCGTTCAGCACGATGCCGCGCACGTGGCGGTCGTGGCGCAGGTCGGTCACGTGAGCGTCGAGGTGGCGCCACTCGTTGAAGCGGTTGAGGATCCGGATCACGAGCATGGACGGCTCGCCGCTTCCCAGCATCGCCGCCACGAGTGCACGATCGTCCGGATGCAGGAGTCCGCTGAAGCCCTCGCCGAGCAGCTCGCCCTCGCCGCGCCCGAGCATCCTCAGCACGGACTGGCTGACATAGCGGCAGCGGCTGCCGCGGAAGACCATCACGAGGTCGGTGGAGGACGTGACGAGGCTGCGGAAGTGAGCCGTCTGGCGCCGCGTGGTCGCCACGAGCGCCCATGCGAGCAGCAGCGAGATCAAGAGGCCCACGCCGCCCACCGTGGCCTGCAGCGTGATCAGGTGGTTCACGTTGCGGTCACTCGTGGTGGCGATCGTGCGCGCGGCGTTGAGCGCCACGTTTGCGGTGAGCGCCGCGAGCACGCGCAGGCGCTCGACCGGATCGTTCGCGGCAACGTGCTCGCCCGCGAGCAGCCGCACGCTCGACGCCGGCCGGTGGGCCAGGATCGCGCCGCCGGTGGCGGCGAGGTCGCGAACGAGACGTTGCTGCTGCGTCAGCTGCGCCCGCACCACCGTGCCGGTTGTGGGCAGCAGCACCGTGCCGTCGTCGTCGCCATTCACCTCGGGGGCCTCGCCGCCGTCGAGCAAGGCGCGCGCGCTCTGCTGGAGCAAGGCCGCCGTTGCGGCGGGGTCCGCCTGCTCGCCGGCGCGCACAAGCAGCACCTCTTTCACGTAGCGCTCCGCGAGCGTGCGCTGCCGCGCCGCCACCTCGAGCACCGCCGCCCGGTGCTGCGAGCGGGCGGTGGCACGGATCGAGAGCACCACGCTGCCGCATGACACGGCCGCGAGCGTGACGAGAATCGCCACGATCGTCCGCCGCCCGCGCGCGGCGAAGGGGCGGATGGCCGGCGCCGTGTGCATCAGCGCACCACCAGGTCGGCGTGCATGCCGCCGAGGTAGTGGCCGGACATGTTGCAGAAGAGGACGTAGCGGCCGGGCGAAAGGCGCAGGTTCAGCTCGCGGCGCGCGCCCGGTGCCCCCGGTTCCAGCGTGCCGACCTCTGCAGCCTGGATGCGCTCCTCATCGACCGTGAGGCCGTCGCGCCGGAGCGGCAGCGTGGCGTTGCCCCCCACACGGGCCACGAGCAGCTCGTGCTGGTCCGGGCCCTGGTTGTCCACGTGCAGGCGCACGTTCCCCGCGGGCAGCGTGCTCGGCGCGGAGATGTGGAAGTCGCGCTCGGTCACCGCCACGCCGTGGGCGGCCGGTTGCGCGCCGGCGCGGCTTGCCACTCCGCACCCGCTCAGCGCAATGCAGAGCGCAGCCGCAGCCGTGGCGGCTGCGACGCAGGACGTCTTCGTGCGAGCGCGAGTGCGCCACATGGGGACCGCATCGGCCCGGATGGCGCCGAACTTGACCCCCGTATGGGCTAGGGCAGGGCCGCGGCGAAGGCAGAGAGCTTGCCCGCGTCGCGCCAGACCGGCCCGTGCCCGAAGCACGCCACCCGCGGCTCCAGCGCCGCGATGCGCCTGATCGACTCGCGATTGCGAGCGGGATCGGGCGTGAACGTGGTGGGCGGCTCGTGCAGGCCGGGCAGCGTGGTGACGAGATTCATGCTGTTCAGCACGTCGCCCCCGAGCAGCACGCGGTCGGACTCACGCCACAGCGCGATGTGACCCTCGCTGTGCCCAGGGGTGTCGAGCACCCGGAACCCGGCCACCTCGTCCCCCTCCCGCAGCTGCCGGTCGACCGGGTGGCCCGGGCCGGCCCACGCACGCCAGATCAGCCTGTTGATCCTCGCGCCCGGCTGCCTGTCGCGAATGAGCTCGGGCCGCTCGGCGGCCGGCGCGTCGGCCGCGCCGCACCACAGCGGCAGGCCAAGTCGCTCGCACACATCATGGCTCGCGCCCTGATGGTCGGGATGCGCGTGGGTGAGCACGTGCGTGCGCACCTGCCTCCCCGCCAGCTGTCTGAGGATCCGCCCGCGCGCATGACGCGTGCCGGCGTCCACGAGCACGTCGCCCACCAGGAACACGTTGATGGCGTTCGGCGGCATGCCGGACAGCTTCCAGACCCCTGGGGCGACCTCCCTCACGCGCGGGCAGCCTACCGGGCGGCATCCGGACCCGCGACTCGCATGCGGGTCCGGAGCCACCACGGATAGGACGCCGGCTCAGCCGGTGAAGCGCGGTGCGGCGTGCCGGCGCGGCTTCGGCTTGACTGCCTTGCACACGCTGAAGGTGCGGTGGATCGTCGTGACCCCGCCCGCCGCATCTACCGCGGTGATCGTCAGTCGGTGACGGCCGGCCTTGAGCTTCCTCGAGTTGATCTTCAGCCTGAACTTGCTCTTGGCCTTCGAGGTGACCTTCTTGCCGTCCAGCTTGACCGTCACGCGCTTCACGGTGGAGGCCGTGGCCACGCTGAACTTCAGCGTGAAGCTGCGCGTCACGCACGCGCGGCGGACTCCCGCCACGCCGACCTTCGGCGCGCAGTGGTTCACCGTGTCAACCGTCGCGGTGACGGTGTGATGGGCCGTCTCCTGGTTGGTCGCGGCATCCTCACCCCAGAACGTGACCGTGTGCTTCCCGTTCAGCAGGGTGATGACGGCGTGTCCCGCGGCATCCACCGGCGCGACCTGCTCAGCCCCGCCGTCGACGGTGAAGTGCGCCGCCTTCGGCCCGCTTCCGCCCGCGTTGTCGGTGACGGTCACGGTGAGCTTCCCGTCGGCAGAGCACGCCGGCACGGTGGCCGCCGAGGCCGGCGGCACGTTGTCGAGCACGCCGTTGCCGATCTTGCCCTCGCCGAAGAGCGTCTCGGCGAAGCCCTTGGAATCTCGCTCCGACACCTGCAGCGCTCCGCCTGCCGGTGGCTCGGCGAAGGAGTTGTGCGTCGGGCAGCAGTTGATGTCGTCGTGCGTCCCGATGTTCTGCTTACTCGGATCCGAGCATTCGGTGGTTGCGTCCTCGAACCCGAGGGCGATCCCGGCGTCGGTGAGGCAGAAGGGCTGAGTCACAGCCACTCCGGTCGCCGGGATGGGCAGGAAGTTGTAGTAGACGTCCGGCCCGTCGGTTGGGTCACCGTCCGCGTGATCCGCGCCGGCGTTGGCGTATACGCCCCCGCCCGCGTTGAAGAACGCCTCTATGTCCGCCTTGCGAGCGTTGATGGCATCCGAGTCGGGGGTGCTGGTGTCGGTGTTGAGGTCGCAGCCTCCACAGGTCTCGTCGGACGCCACGAGGATCGCGCTGTAGCGATCGGTCGTGAGCGGCTCAGCCGCGAACTGGGGCGACTTCGGGTCCATCACGACCGTCGGAATCCCGCCGGCCCCGAACGCGTTGTCCAGGGAGGTGGGGAAGTCGAGGTCGGACGCGTCCAGTACGAGCACCGGCTTCGTCGGATCGGGCGCACCGGCCCGAACCCAGCTGGTGGCCACCTGAACGAAGTGACATTGGGCGCCACCGGTGCAGTGGAAGTCGGCGTCGTGGCCGGTTACGAGCATGCGGCCGGCAGATGCGGACGCCACGGGGATTAGCGCGAACGCGGCTATGGCTGCAGCAAGCAGCTTCCACGGTCGCCGAGCACGAACGATTCTCCTCATCGAGGTCTCCTCCTTGCGAACCGGACGCCAACATGGCGTTCTGGAGGCCGTCCGGTAAGGGCCAATGCCGGGGCGGCAGGTGCGAGTCCGAAGCCACCGGCTATGTCAGCGACGTGACACTAACCGCGCAAGTTCACACGTGTCAAGCTGCACAAAAAACCTGCATGCGCCAAGTTTGCGGGAACTCAGCGCTCGAGGAGATGGCGAGCGCAGTCCTTGTGGAAGAGGTCCCCGTGGAGCTTGAGGCTGCGATCGTCGGGATGAACGCTCGCGCCGCACGCCAGGCAGCGGCCCAGGCTCGGCTCGCCGAGCGAAAGCCCCCTCACCAGGTGGCCGAGTCTTGGCAACGCGAGGTTCATCCCACAGCCAGAATGGCCCTGCCGCGTAAAGCAGGGCTAAGGCCCTGGTTAAGAGTTTCTGTGAGCGGCGGCTAGGCCGACTCGGCCTGCGCCGGCGGCTCGGTGTCCTTCGCCGCCTCGGTGACGAGCGTGGGCTTGAGGCCCTTCACGATCGTCTCCTTCGTCACCACGCACTTCTTCACGTCGCGCCGCGAGGGCAGCTCGAACTGCACGTCGAGCAGCGTCTCCTCGAGAATCGAGCGCAGGCCGCGCGCACCGGTTTCGCGCTCGAGCGCCTTGTCGGCGATCGCCGTGAGCGAGTCCTCCGCGAACACGAGCTCGATGCCGTCGAATTGGAAGAAGCGCTGGAACTGCTTGACGAGCGCGTTGCGCGGCTCGTTGAGGATGAGCACCAGGTCGTCGCGCGAGAGCTGGTGGATCACCGAGATCACCGGCAGCCGGCCGATGAACTCCGGGATCAGGCCGTACTCCACGAGGTCCTCAGGCAGGACCTGCTCGAAGAGCTCGCCCGTGTCCTTGTTCGACTTGGTGCGCACCTCGGCGCCGAAGCCCACGCCCTTGTGGCCGATGCGTCGCTCGATCACCTTGTCGAGGTTCGCGAACGCGCCGCCGCAGATGAACAGGATGTTCGTGGTGTCGATCGTCAGGAACTCCTGGTGCGGGTGCTTGCGCCCGCCCTGCGGCGGCACCGACGCCACCGTGCCCTCGAGGATCTTCAGGAGCGCCTGCTGCACCCCCTCGCCCGACACGTCGCGCGTGATCGACGGGTTGTCGGCCTTGCGCGCGATCTTGTCGACCTCGTCGATGTAGATGATCCCGCTCTCGGCCTTCTTCACATCGAAGTCGGCGGCCTGGATCAGCTTCAAGAGAATGTTCTCGACGTCCTCGCCGACGTAGCCCGCCTCCGTCAGTGCCGTGGCGTCCGCGATCGCGAACGGCACGTTGAGGATCTTCGCGAGCGTCTGCGCGAGCAGCGTCTTGCCGCAGCCGGTGGGCCCGAGCAGCAGGATGTTCGACTTCTGCAGCTCGAGGTCCTGATCCTCGGCCTGCATCATCTGCACGCGCTTGTAGTGGTTGTAGACCGCCACCGAGAGCGTGCGCTTGGCCGGCTCCTGCCCCACCACGTACTCCTGGAGAACGGAGTAGATCTCCTTCGGCTTCGGCAGGTTCTCGAGGTTGAACGACGCGGGGCCGGTGAGCTCCTCGTCGATGATCTCGTTACAGAGATCGATGCACTCGTCGCAGATGTAGACGCCGGGGCCGGCGATGAGCTTCTTCACCTGCCGCTGCGACTTGCCGCAGAAGCTGCAGAGGAGTTGTTCGTTTGAGTCCGTCGGCCGGGCCATGCCTCTCC
The DNA here is from genome assembly GCA_036378175.1 of Thermoleophilaceae bacterium. Classification (GTDB taxonomy): domain Bacteria; phylum Actinomycetota; class Thermoleophilia; order Solirubrobacterales; family Thermoleophilaceae; genus JAICJR01. The sequence continues at coordinate 23,020 of DASUWY010000084.1, read as the reverse complement.
TCCCCCGGGAGGCTCGGGGACAACGTCAGTGCTGGGTGATCACCCTGTCGATGAGGTTGTATTCCTTCGCCTCTTCGGCACTCATAAAGTAGTCGCGTTCGGTGTCCCTGGCCACTTTCTCTAGGTCCTGGCCGGTGTGCTTGGCGAGGATCTCGTCGAGACGGCGCCGGACGTCGATGATCTCCTTCGCGTGGATCTCGATGTCCGTGGCCTGGCCCTGGAAACTGGACGACACCTGGTGGATCAGGATCTTCGCGTTGGGCAGCGCCATCCGCTTGCCCGCCGCGCCACCGGACAGAAGCAGTGCGCCCATCGACATCGCGATGCCCACGCAGATCGTCTGGACCTGCGGCTTGATGAACTGCATCGTGTCGTAGATCGCGAGGCCCGCGTACACGGAGCCGCCCGGCGAGTTGATGTAGAGCGAGATGTCCTTGTCCGGATCCTCGGACTCGAGGTGGAGCAGCTGGGCCACGATGAGGTTCGCGATCTCGTCGGTGACCGGGGTGCCGAGGAAGACGATGCGCTCGTTGAGCAGGCGCGAATAGATGTCGAACGCGCGCTCTCCACGCGAAGTCTGCTCGACGACCATCGGGACAAGGGGGCTCATGGCTCTCGCTCTTTTTCTCTTGCTGGGACGGAATCCTTCAGGGCTCTGTCGTGCAAGCCCGATCGGAGGGGGATCGTAGCAACGGCCCCCCGCCCGTCCGCCGGGTCTAAGAGTCCGGAGTCCAGAGCTTGGAGGACTTCTCGTCAGCCTCTTTGTCAGGCGTCCAGAGCTTCTCGCGCGCTTCGGCCTGACCCGCCGGAATCGCCTTCGCGGACTCCACGAGCAGGTCCACGGCCTTGCGCATCGCGATGTCCTCGCGCAGCACGTCGTCGCGCCCCTCTTCCTTCGCGCGCTCGAACGAGCGGCGGAGCGCGTCCTCGTCCACGTTCTGCTGGTTGCGCTCGGCAACTTCGCGCAGCGCCTCGTAAGCCTCGTCGTCGGACACCTCGATGTTCGCGTCCTCCACGATCGCGGCGAGCACGGCCTCGCGCTTCAGCGCCTGCTCGGCCTCGGGCTCCGCCTCGGTGACGAGGTCCTCCTCCGTCTTCCCCACGAGCTGGAGGTACTGCTGCGGGTTCACGCCCTGGTGCTGGAGGCGGTGCGCCGTCTCGTGCCACATCTCGTGTGCCTTCGCGTGCACGAGCTCGTGTGGCAGGTCGACCTTCGCGTTCGCCACCGCGGCGTCCACCGCCGCCTGGCGGAACTCCTGCTCGATCACGCGATCTTCCGCCTGACGAAGCTTTGACTCGATGTCCTGGCGCAGCTCGTGGAGTGAGTCGAAGCCGCCGGCCTCCCCCGCGAAGTCGTCGTCGAGCTCGGGCAGGCGCTTCTCCTTCACCTCCTTGGCGGTGACCGAGAACACAGCCTCCTTGCCCGCCACCTGCTCCGCGCCGTAGTCCTCCGGGAACGTCACCGTCACGTCGCGCTCGTCGCCCGCGCTCGCGCCCACGAGCTGCTCCTCGAACCCGGGGATGAAGCGGCCGGATCCGAGCTCGAGCAGATAGCCGCGCGCCTCGCCGCCCTCGAACGCCTCGCCGTCGATCCGGCCGACGAAGTCGATCACGAGGAAGTCGCCGTTCTGCGCCGCGCGCTCCACGGTCTCGAGCGAGGCGAGCGACTCGCGCATGCGCTCGATCTCCTGGTTCACGTCCTCGTCCGACACCTCGGGCTCGCGCCGGCCGACCTCGAGGCCCCTGTACTCGCCGAGCTTCGCCGGCGGGCGGATTCCCACCTCGATCGAGAAGGCGAGCGGCGAACCGCGGTCCGGAAGGTCGCCGAGGTTCACGCGCGGATCGCCCACTGTGTTGAGGTGCGCCTCGCTGAGCGCCTCCTCGTACCAGGTGGGCAGCGCCCGCCTCACCGCCTCGTCGAGCACGGCCTCGCGACCCACGCGCTGCATCACCACCTGCGGGGGCACGTGCCCCTTGCGGAAGCCGGAGATCTTGAGGTCCCGGCCGAGCGCCTGCGCGGCGCTCTGCACCTCGCGCTCGACGGCGTCCGGAGCCACCTCCACGTCCACGCGCACGCGCGAGTCGGGCAGCTCGGTGGTGGTTGTGGTCACGCTTCCTGGCATTGGCGGGCCACGATAGCGTGACGAGCGTGTCGCACTCTTCGCCGGCGATCAGGCGCGGACCACTCGAGCGGGCGTGGGCGTGGCTCTACATCGGCCCGCTCGGCCACCTCTACGGCGTCGTGGCGGACATCTCGGTGCTGTGGGCCCGCTACAGCTGGTGGCGGCTGCGCGGACGCGCCTAGGGACCGGTGGTGCCTGACGGCGCCGGGGCGGGCGTTCCGCCCGCCGGCGGCGTCTGGCTCGGCGTGGTGGGCTGCGGCGCCGTTTGAGCAGGCGGGGTCGTGGCCGTGGGGGCGCTCTGCGTTGGCGTCGTGGCCGAGGGAGTGCTCGTGGTGGGAGCGTTCTGCGTGGTGGTGGGCGTGTTCTTCTTGGTGTTGTGGTGGCGCGTGCCACCGCCGAAGAACGTGGTCCTGCTGTTGTTCGCGGCCACCGATCCCCCGAACACGAGCTCGGGCAGGGTGAGCACCGCAATCGCGATCACGAACGCGATCGCGGCGGTGATCAGCACAGCCCGGATGTGCACGCGCCGGATCGGCGACGAGCGCTGCTCGGTCCGGTAGACCCGCATCGGTCCGAGCTCCGGCCCCTCCGGCGGGCGGAGCGCGTCGGAGCGGCTTGGCAGGCCGCTGGGCACGCGCTCGCGCTCGCGAACCTGCTGCTGCGTGAAGCGCTGCGAGCGCGGCACGGCGGCTCGTGACCTCAGCTCGGTGATCCGCCTGGCCGGCCGGCTGTAGAGCTCGCTGGCGATGGCAACGATCACCGGAGTGATCGCAGCCGTGATCGGCGTTCCCCTCTGCCAGAACGTGGAGGTGACGATCGCGGCGGTGAGCGAGGCGAGGCTCGCGACGATCAGAGTCTGAGGCGACAGCTTGGTGCCGCCGTCCTGTGGGCGGCGGTCAGACACAGCGGTCGAGGGTAGCGAGATGGCCCACGCGTTGGGACTTAACCGCGATATGGGCGGGTAAGTCCCAACGCCTTGAGTCCCCCCGATGCTGCCGTTCGTGCCGCGCCACCACGGCCTCCCGAGGGCCTCAGTCCGACGGCATCCAGGGCTCGCCGCCAGCCCAGGAGTGCCATGACTCGACCTGGATCCAAGCGCTCACCCGGCGCTGGTCCCGAGCCGAGTAAGCGTCGCCCATGTAGTGCCGGCAGATGCGGTCGATCCCCTCGAGGGCCGGGTCGGGCTCGAGCGACGCCCGGCCGACCAGAGTCACGTGGTGGTACCAGTCGTCGCCGCGTCCCATCACGGTGATCGAGACCCGCGGATCCGCGCGGATGTACTCGAGCCGCTTGCGGCTCTCGTCCATGTTCACGAGCACCCGTCCGCCCTCCCACAGGTACCAGGTGGCGGCCGTGTGCGGACTCCCATCCGGCCGCAGGCTCGCGATGACCGCGGGGTTGGGCTGAGTGAGGAACTCTTCGAGCTGAGAGGGAAGCGGAGGTTTGGGCATAGGAGGCACATACCCGCTGCGCCCGACGTCCTATGCCCTACTACACGTCAACCTTGAGCACCTTCGAGCCGGCCCCTTCGTGATCCGCATCTCCCGCCCACTGCGCGACGAAGATCGTCTCGCGGCCGCCCCGACCTTATCCGCGGGCGAAGACGCCACCATCGGTGAGAAACCGCACGAGTCAGACGTGGTTGCGCGCAGCCGCGCTCTAGGAGGATGGCTCGGCCCGCGGCGGAAGCAGGATCTCCTTCTCCGCGGGCAATCCGGCGGCGAGCTCCCGGCCGCGCTCGAGCTCGGCGTTCAATTCAGCTCCCAGGAGCAGGGCGAGATTGGAGACCCAGAGCCAGACGAGGAACAGGATCACCCCGCCGAGCGTGCCGTAGGTCTTCTGGTACGAGCCGAACTCGGCCGCGTAGAACGCCAGCCCGAAGGACGCGAGCGCCCACACCACGATCGCGAGCACGCCGCCCGGCGTGATCCAGGGGAACTTCGGCTGCCGGACGTTCGGCGAGACGTAGTACAGAAGCCCGACGATCGTGAGGAGCACGAGCACGATCACCGGCCACTTGACCACGTTGAAGATCGTCACGCCCGCGCCTCCGATCCCGATCTCCTCCCCCACTGCCCGCGTGATCGGCCCCGTGATAACGATCGCGATGGCAACGCCGGTGATCAGCACCACCAGCACGAGCGTGATCGCCACCTGGAGCGGCCGGCGCTTCCAGAACGGCCGCCCCTCCCTCACCTCGTACACGGCGTTGCACGCGCGCATGAAGGCGCCGATATAGCCCGACGCCGACCAGAGCGACGCCAGCAGCCCCACGCCCAGCAGCGCGCCCGAGCCGCCCTTGCTGCGCACCACGCCCTCGATCGGCTGGCGGAAGGTGTCGACCGCGGAGGACGGGCCGATCTTGTCGACGATCCGAAGCAGCGCGTTGCTCGTCTGTGGGTACTGCCCCACGAGGCCGAGGAGCGCGACCAGCACGAGCACCATCGGGAAGAGCGACATCACGCCGTAGTAGGTGAGCGCGGCCGCCCAGTCCGTGAGGTTGTCCTCCTGGAATTCCTTCACCGTGCGCTTGAGCACGCCCCACCAGTTGCGCGCACTTAGCCTGGGCGAGTTGCGCCTCATTGGACCAGTCTTCCCCGCGCCGGCCCCGCTGAAGCGGCCGCCTCCGGGCCCCGCCGCTAGCCGAGAGGGCCTGGCAGCGCGCGCTCGGCCCGTTCCTCCCATTCCTCGATGTTCCGCCTGATGAAGATGAACGTTCCGACGATCACCGCGACCGCCAGAGTGACCCCCGCGATGGTGAATGGAGTGTTCAGCTTCTTCAGCAGATGCGCGGCGAAGAAGTAGCCGAAGCCGTAGATCGCGGCCCAGATGAACCCGCCGGTGGCGTTGTAGGGGAAGAAGCGCAGGAACGGCATGTGGTTCGCGCCTGCGAGCGCCGCCGCATAGGTCCGCAGGATGCTCACGAAGCGGCCGAAGAACACGACCTTGCCGCCGTGACGGAGGAAGAGGTAGCGGCCTAACTTCAGCCTCCGCTCGTGGATGCCCACGCGGTGGCCGTAGCGGCGGAGCACGCGCCAACCGCCGTGGCGGCCGATGGCGTAGCCGATGTTGTCCCCCACGATCGCGCCCGCGGCGGCCACGAGCACGATCAGCACGATCGACAGCTTGTGGGTGCTCCCGGCGTACAGCGATGCGACGATCAGCATCGTCTCGCCGGGCAGCGGCACGCCGATGCTCTCCATCCCCACCATGAGGAAGACGGCGAGGTATCCGTAGGTCACGAGCCACTGCTCCAGGCGCCCGTGCCCGATGATCGCGGCGAGGGTGGTCACCTCTCCATCCTTGCCGACGGCATGATTACCCGCCCATGTCGCGGCTCGAAGACAAGCTCAGCTCCGGCGCGTTCACCCTGACCGCCGAGCTTCCCGTGGTGGACGGCGGCGGCGCGGCCGAGGTGGAGCGGCGCCTCGCGCCGCTTCGCGACTGGGTCGACGCGGTGAACGTGACCGACAACACCGCGGCCCACGCGCACGCCTCGCCGCTCGCCGTCTCGATCGCCGTGCTCGCGTGCGGGGTGGAGCCCGTGATGCAGCTCGCTTGCCGCGACCGCAACCGGCTCGCTCTCCAGTCAGACATCGTCGGCGCCGCGATGCACGGCATCGAGAACCTCTGCTGCCTCACGGGCGATAACGTGAGCGCGGGCGACGAGCCCGATGCGAAGCCTGTGTTCGAGCTCGGCGGCGTGGATCTCGTGCGCGTCGCGCGCACGCTCGGGGAGGGCCGCTACCTCTCCGGTCGACCGCTCGAGCCGCCGCCGAAGCTGTTCGTCGGCGGCGTGGAGACCGCGGGTGCGCCCCCGTTCGAGGCACGGATCGAGCGGGCGCTCGCGAAGGCCGACGCCGGCGCCCGCTTCCTCCAGCTCCAGATCGGCTTCGTGCCGTCGCACCTCGAGGGGTTCATGAAGGCAGCGGTGGCCACGGGACTATCCGAGCGGGTGGCTCTGATGCCCTCGATCTCGATCCTGCGCTCCGCCCGCGCGCTCCGCTTCCTCGACGAGCGCGTGCCCGGGGTGGAGGTGCCGGCCGACGTGATCGCGCGCGTTGAGAAGTCGGCCGATCAGGAGCTCGAATGCTTCGAGCTCGCAGCCGAGCTGGCCGAGCACGCGATGAGCGTGCCGGGGGTGGCCGGCCTGCACCTCATCTCGTTCCGCTCCGACGACGCCGTGGCGCAGCTGGCTAGCCGCGTCCGTGCGGCTCGTCCCAGTTAGCGGCCGGCAGGACGGCCACCAGCCCGTTCGGGTTGATCGACGGGTGCGTGCGGTAGTAGTGCGCGCGGATCTGGTCGAGCTTCACGGTGTCGGCGATTCCGAACGACTGGTAGAGGTCGCGGAAGTACGGCCACAGGTGCTCGTAATCCACGAGCCGGCGGCGGCTGCACTTGAAGTGGATGTAGTACACGGCGTCGAACCGGGCGAGCGTCGTGAAGAGGCGCCAGTCGGTCTCCACGGGTAGGTCGCCGATCAGGTAGCGGCGGTCGGCGAGCCGCAGGTCCAGCTCATCGAGGGTCTCGGACAGCCCGCGCACCTCGCTCTCGTAGATGGCCTGGCTCGTGGTGAAGCCGGCCTTGTACACCCCGTTGTTGACGGTGTCATAGATGCGCTCGTTCAGCTCTTCGATGTCCTCGCGCAGGTCTTCCGGGAACAGGTCGTACGAGTCGTCGGCGAGCTCTCCGAAGCTCTGGTCGAGCATCCGCAGGATGTCGCCCGACTCGTTGCTCACGATTCGGTCCGTCTCCTTGTCCCACAGCACCGGCACGCTCACGCGACCGTCGTAGGTGGGCTGGGTGCGCTCGTAGGCCTCGCTCAGGAAGTCGAAGCCGTTCACGTCATCGGTGAACTCACCGCCCGTGAACGCCCAGCCGCGCTCGTCGCGGATCGGGTCCACGTAGCTCATGCCGATCGCGTCCTCGAGGCCCTTCAACCTTCGCCCGATGATCGTGCGGTGCGCCCACGGGCATGCCCACGAGACGTACAGGTGGTAGCGCCCGGCCTCCGCCGGGAACGCGGTCGAGCCGTCTGAGGAGATCCACTCGCGGAACCTGCTCGCCTGGCGGCGAAAGGCGCCGTCGCGCTCGGTCTCCTCCTTGAATTGGGGTCGTGCTGAGGTCACGCGCCGGTGTTACCCAGGTGGTTTGGTCATGATGCGAGGGCGTGACTGACGATAGGCGCAGCGCGGTGGTCACAGGCGCGGGATCCGGGATCGGCCGCGCGGTGTCGCGCGCGCTGCTGGGCGCCGGCTGGCGCGTGGCGCTGGCGGGACGGCACCAGCACACGCTCGCCGAGACTTCCGCCGACGGGCTGATCGCTCCCACGGACGTGACGGACGAGCAATCCGTGCGCGCTCTCTTCGAGCGCGTGCGCGAGGAGTTCGGCCACGTGGACCTCCTGTTCAACAACGCCGGCCTCTTCGGCGCGCCCGCGCAGTTCGAGGACTTCCCGCTCGACGAGTGGCGCGCAGTGCTCGACACCAACCTCACCGGCACCTTCCTCTGCGCGCGCGAGGCGTTCCGCATGATGAAGGAGCAGAGCCCGCAGGGCGGGCGCATCATCAACAACGGCTCGATCTCGGCGCACGTGCCGCGGCCGTACGCCGCCGCGTACACCGCCACGAAGCACGCGATCACGGGGTTGACGAAGGCGATCTCGCTGGAGGGCCGCGGCTGCGACGTCGCGTGCGGGCAGATCGACATCGGCAACGCGGCCACCCACATGACCGCCGCGATGGAGCGCGGTGTGCCCCAGGCGGACGGCTCGGTGGCGCCCGAGCCGGTGATGGACGTGTCCCAGGTGGCGGACGCGGTGCTCTACATGGCTGACCTGCCGCTCGACGCGAACGTGCAGTTCATGACCGTGATGGCCACGAAGATGCCGTTCGTGGGCCGCGGCTGAGCAAACGCGTGACCAACGTCACGGCGCGCCGCCTCCGGGCGCGGTTAGCGTCGCCGCATGGACACAGCCGAAACGCTGCCTCAGCTCGATGCCCGCTCCCTCGTGGACTCCGAGTTGCTCGAGGCCGAGGTAAAGGACATGTACCGGCGCGTCGCCGACGAGCACGGCGCGGAGCTTCATTTCGAGGTCGGGAGGGAAGTGGCCGAGCACCTCGGCTACTCGAGCGAGCTTCTCGATGCGATTCCCGCCGAAGCGGTGGCGTCATTCGCGGGCGTGGGGCATCACATCGACCTCGCCGCCCCGCGGCCCGGCGAGACGGTCGTGGACCTGGGCTCGGGCTCCGGCACGGACATCTTCTGCTGCGCCGTGTTGGTGGGCGAGGCGGGGCGCGTGGTGGGCGTGGACATGACGGACGCTCAGCTGAACAAGGCGGCCCGCCTTCGCGACCAGGCGCGCCTCTCGCAGGTGGAGCTCGTGGAAGCGCACATCGAGGAGCTGCCGTTCGACGACGAGACGTTCGACGTGGTGATGTCGAACGGAGTCATCAACCTCTCGCCGCTCAAGGGCCACGTGTTCGCCGAGGCGGCGCGGGTTCTGCGGCCCGGCGGCCGGCTCGCGCTGTCGGACATCGTGAGCGGCCGGCCCCTGAGGGAGCGCACCAGGCGCAACGTCGACCTCTGGGCCGCCTGCATCGCCGGCGCGATTCCGAAACAGCACTACCTCGACGCGATAGAGGGGCAGGGGCTCGAGGTGAAGGAGGTGCGGCTCAACGACTACCGCTTCATCTCGGAGCGCGCGCTCGACGCCTGCAGCACTTACGAGGTGGAAAGCGTCTCGCTCCTCGCCGTGAAGCGCGGCGTCACGGCGCCCATCGCTCGGGAACGAGCACGACGCTGAAGCCGTCCGGATCCTCGAACGTGAGGCCGTGTGCCGCCCAGTACGGGTTCGCCGGAGCGATGGGCTCGGCGCCGAGCTTCGCCGCTATCTCGGCCACGGCTGCCTCGTCTCCGAGGTAGAGCACGAGAAGCGACTCTGGGTGCGGCCGCGGCGCGTCATGCTCGCCGCCCGTCGTGAACTCGAGGTGAGCGGCCGTGCCTGGGACCTCGAGGAAGACGCCGGAGTAGCCGGCGTGGTCGTGAAAGCGGCCCACCTCGGTCAGGCCGAGCCCGTCGCGGTAGAAGCCCACCACCTCGTCGAGCCGCTCAGTGTGGCGGGCCACGCGGAGTTGCGACGCACGGGAGCTATTCGAGACGGAACTCATGATGCTGAGCAGTCCCGGCCGCGGACAGCCTGTTTCAGGCCTGTACGAGTACGCGCCAGGCCCTGGGATGCGGGCTGCCGCTTCGAGTTCGCGAACCCCGGAGCACCGCTGATCACACGCGCATACGCCGGGCGTGCAGCCTCTCGTAGATGGGGCGGCACGCCTCAGCCACGGCGGCGTCGTGGTCTGAGAGGTTCGTCTCGCGGGGGCGCCAGGGCTCGAAGCCGGTGGAGCGCCAGACGGCGGCGTACCAGTGGGGACCCCACACGCCGTCCGATTCGCGCGGCCCCGGCGGCCAGGACAGCATGCGCTCGGTGAACGGGATGCCGAGCCAGTCGCACAGCCGGCGCAGATGCGCCTCCGGGTCCTGGAGGAAGTCCCTCGCGTCGACGATCGGCACCTCGAGCTCGTGCTCGTCCCACAGCTCGATGAGCCACCCCTGCTGCGGGATGCCTATGTCCTCCGGCTCGCAGCTCTCTCGCGCGCGCACGTATGAGGCCACCACCTCCACGGGGTCGCGGATCAGCAGCACGTTGCGGAAGCGGAGCGTCCAGCTCAGGTCCATGTCGCGCGACACGTGGTGCGCCATGTGCTTCGCGTAGTGCACCGTGCGGCCGGCAGGCAACGGCTTGTCCAGCTCCGCGATGGCCGCTTGGAGATCGGTGGGCTGCGAGGAGATCACCTCTTCGCGCACGGGGTGCTCGATGCCGGTGCGCGCGAGGTACGCGGCGTACAGCGGTTCGTCGACCACCACCGTGTCGGGCCGGTTCTCCCAGGCGCGCATCATCGCCGTGGAGATGTTGCGCGGGCCGGACCACATCGCCACACGAACGGCCTCGCTCATGGCGCGATGCGTGTCGCCACGTCGGCATCAACGAGCTCCTGATACAGCGCCTGAAGCCGCTCCACCAGCGGCCCGCGCCGGCCGTCGCCGATCGTGCGCCCGTCGATCGTCCGCACGGGAACGACGCCGGCGAACGTACCGGTGACGAACGCCTCGCGCGCCGAGTACACCTCGGTGAGGCTGAACGTGGTCTCGCGCGCGTTGATCCCGTTCGCCCGGCAGATCTCTAGGACGTTGGCGCGCGTGATCCCCTGCAGGCAGTAGCGGCCGTCGGAGGTCCAAACCTCGGGCGCGTCCTCGCCGCCCACCACGATGAAGAAGTGCGTGGAGTTGCACGTGGCCACGAACCCGTGCGGGTCGAGCATCAGCGCCTCGTCGGCGCCCGCGCTGTACGCCTGGATGCAGGCCGTTATGTCGTTCAGCTTGGAGTGGGCGTTCAGCTTTGGGTCGAGCGTGTCGGGCGCGGCGCGGCGCACGTGCGTGGTGAAGAGCGTGATGCCGTCGGTGACCGTCGCGGGCAGCGGCTCCTTGTGCTCGGCGATGATCACCAAGGTCGCAGGGCCGATCGTCACCCGGGGGTCCTGGTAGGGCGTGCGCTTCACCCCGCGCGTGACCATCAGCCGCACGTGCACGCCGTCGGTCATGTCGTTGGCGCGCAGCGTCTCGTACACGGCCTCCGTGAGCTCCGCGCGGCTGCGCCCGATGTCGAGCATGATCGCCTTCGCGCCCTCGAATAGGCGGTCGAGATGCCGCTCGAGGAAGGCCGGGTGGCCGCTCCGCACCCGCAGTCCCTCCCAGACGCCGTCGCCGAGCACGAAGCCGGCGTCGAACACAGAGACCACCGCCTGCCCCCGCGGCACCAGCTCACCGTTGACCCAGATCAGGATGTGCTCGTTGCGCGGGTCGTCCTCGAAGTCGTGCGTGCCGAGGGCCATGGCGCGGAACTCTAAGGTCCGGCCCGACGAGCGCTACCCGCCCGCCAGCGGCTCGCGATCGTCCTCCAGGTACTCCGCGAGCCGCGAGTGGCCTGGTACCGCCCGCCGGCTCGGCCGGGCGGTGAGCTCTTCGGCCGCCTGCCGAACGGGCTCGCCGGGACCCTCCTCTAGCGCGATCTCGGTCAGGCGGCGCATCCGCTCGAGCGTGCTGTGCAGGAAGGCGAGCTGCTCGCGGCGGCCGAAGAGCCAGAAGCCGAAGCGCACCACCGGGTTGCGGTCGGGGGCGCGGCGCGAGTAGGCGTGGATCCGGAACTCCACCTCACCGCTGTCGAGCCACTTCCACACCTCCCAGTCCATCTGGCCCATCTCAAGGTGGCCCTCGAGCGTCTGGTAGGACCAGCCCCACACGCGAGCGCTCCGGCCATCGCGGGTGCGCTCCTCGTCGTAGACCCGCGAGACACGTACGCCGCCGTGGAAGCGCAGCCCGTGGAAGCGCAGCTCGAGCAGCATGGTTCGCCTCTCGAGCGGCTCGTCGGGGTCGTACGTGGCACGGACGATCGACGGGTCCGCGAACTCGTACCCGCGCATCAGGCGGCGGGCGATCTCCCAGCTTCCTCCTTCCACGGGCGGCCCCGGAGGCTCGGCTGGCAGCGGCTGGCGCAGATCGTCCACGTGCCAGCCGTTCTCCGGCACGTGCTCGTCGCTCTTCGCCGGGTCGAAGTTCGGCTGCCGGTCCCGCAACTCGGTTACCCGCCGGTCGACGGGCAGGTCCACGCGTCGGGTGTGGATGGTGATCCCGCCGGTCATGCGGCCGCCGGCGATCTCGGCCACGCGCTCGAGATACGACGCCCACATGTGCAGCTGAATCTCCTTGGCCATGCGCAGGTGCTGGTAGAGGAGGTCCGACAAGCGGTCCGCGCTGCGGGCCCACGACTCGATCCGGAACTCGAGGCCGCGGTCCGCCTCAGCTACGGAGAACTCGATCTGACCCGCCTCGAGGTGGCGCTCCAGCGTCGCCAGCCGGAACGACGTGTCGCTCACATCGATCACGCGGACCGGCCCGTCCCACGGCCCCGCCATGCGAACCACGAATTCGTCGCCAACCCTCATCGCGCCCTCGTCCCCATGCACCTTGATGAAGGTGGCGAACTCGCCGGGAGCCGCCGCGTCCGGATCGGCCTGCAGGCGAGCCATCAGGTCGCCTGCGGACATGCGAGGCGCTCGGATGAGCACGCCGTAGTTGCGGTGGAAGAGCGGGCCGAAGCCATCGTCCGGGCCTTGGATCCCGGCGTGTGACACACCCCAGGGCAGCGGCGGCGCGAGGTCGTGCGCCCGCGAGCCGGCAAGCTCGCCTCGGTGGAACGGAGTGGTGCGCCACATGTAGCGCCAGGAGGTCAGGCCGATGCCCACCGGCCAGCGTGCGGCTGTGGCAAGGCGTCGCGATAGCGGGAGTCCGGGCACACCCAGGTCCTACCCGACCGCCCGCGCCGGACACCCCGGGTTGAACTCGCCGGCCGCGGGTAAACGGCGTGCGTGCTGATCACGAAGTTGCACGGGATCGGGGTGCGCGGGTGGCACCTGCACCTCGCGTCGATGGGCTCCGTGGGCCTGTGCATCGCCCTCTGGATCCGGGCCAAGACGGTGGACCAGGATGAACGCGGGAACGCGGAACGCCGCGCGCTGTTCGTCGGCCTCTGGCCGCCGACGATCTACCTGATCGGCGAGTCGCTCGAGCGCGTGGAGCAGCAGCCGAAGCGGCGACTGCTCCGGTGAGGTTTCGGCTTCGACGCTTGGCGCCTTGACGTTCTTGACCCGTTCGGGGGACACGGCTAGTGTCAGATTTCGGACATAGGCCAACCGCCACTCGTTTCGTCGCCGTTCGCCCCAAGCCCGCCGGCAATCTGCCCCGCCGGGCTGCGCGTATCTCGCATCGGCCCCCTCGACGAGTCCGCGTATCGGCCACCCAATCAGGAGGTCAGCATGAGCGAGTCGGTCTCGTTCCAGAGTCCTGCGGTCGTTGCCCGCGCGCGTTACGAGCGGGTGCAGCGACTACTGGTGGTAGCGCTCGTGGCGGTGGTCGGACTGACGGTGGCGGTGGTCCTGCTGGCAATCGGCCAGAGTGGGACCACGACGCCGGCAACTCCCGCAAGCGCCGTCAGCTCGTTGAGCCACATAGCACTCCCGCCGTCGACGCACCACCCGCACGGACGCCCGAGTCTGGATACGAGCCAGACCACCGCGGCACAGATCGGAGCGAGGCTGAACCACCGCGGCCTCGACACGAGCCAGAGCACGGCGGCACAGCTTGGAGCGAGGCTGAACCACCGCGGCTCGTGAGAGCCAAACGACGTGCTGAGGGGTGAGCGAGGGGACTCGAACCCCCGACCGCCTGGACCACAACCAGGAGCTCTACCAGCTGAGCTACGCCCACCAAGCGCGACTCAGTCTAGTCGCCGGGGGGTCTACTGACCTACTGGAACAGTCTGCTCGGAGATCGCCTCCACCGCCTCGACCTCCTTCTCCTCGAGCTCGTCCCGCGCGCAGACGATGCGGAACGCGCCGGTGCCGAGGTTGGGGTCGGACTCGATGGGGAGGCCGCGGATCGAGTCCCAGCCGAGGCGGTCCACCTCGAAGGGGTTCATCCGCACTGCGATCGCCGGGAACTCGCAGGTCTTGTTGTGGTGATCGATGGCTTTGCTGATCACCTCGAGGTTCTTTGCCTCAGAGCTGCTCACTGCTTCGGAGTGTAGAGGCGCGGGTCAGCGGGCGGACGGCTGGCCCAGAACCTGCGTGGCGTGCTCGATCGTGCGGCGGAGGCCCTCGCGGATTGGGATCCTTGGCTCCCAGCCGAGCAGGTCGCGCGCGCGAGTGATGTCCGGCTGGCGCACCTTTGGGTCGTCCACCGGAAGCGCCTGGAAGACGATCTCAGAGCGCGATTCCGTCAGCTCCACCACCGTCCTGGCCATGTCGAGGAGGGTCATCTCCTCCGGGTTGCCGATGTTCACCGGCTCGTGCACGCCGGATTCGGCGAGAGCGATGAGGCCGGCGATCAGGTCGTCTACGTAACAGAAGCTGCGCGTCTGGGTGCCGTCGCCAAAGACCGTGACGGGCTTGTCCGTCAGAGCCTGGCTGAGGAAGGCCGGGATCGCGCGCCCGTCATTCGGCCTCATTCTCGGGCCGAAAGTGTTGAAGATGCGGGCAATCGTGGTGTTCACTCCCTGCTGCCGCAGGTACGCCATCGTCAGCGCCTCCGCATAGCGCTTGGCCTCGTCGTACACGCCGCGCGGACCGATCGGGTTGACGTTGCCCCAGTACGTCTCGGGCTGGGGGTGCACCAGCGGGTCCCCGTATACCTCAGAGGTCGAGGCAATGAGGAAGCGCGCGCGCTTCACCTTCGCAAGCCCGAGCGTGTTGTGCGTGCCGTACGCCCCCACCTTCAGCGTGTGCAGCGGCAGCCGCGCGTAGTCGATCGGGCTGGCCGGCGAGGCCATGTGGTAGACGAAGTCGATCGGCTCGTCGATCTCGTAGTGGTTCGTGATGTCCACCATCTCGAAGCGGAAGGTCTCACCTTCCTTCAGGTGGGCGATGTTCTGCAGCGAGCCGGTCTCGAAGTTGTCGACGCAGATCACGCGGTGACCGCGCTCGATCAGGTTGTCGCACAGGTGCGAGCCGAGAAAGCCGGCGCCGCCGGTGACGAGGCAGGTTGACATGGAGCGGCACTGTATCCGGAGAGGCGCTTCTTCTGAGACACCCCGCGGGGGATTCGATCGCAAACGCCCGCGCAGGCATGTACAGCTCCATGGGACCCTGACCCTGTCGAGCGGGCCCTGAGATGCTCGCGCCGCAGCGCCCCGGGCAGGATTCGAACCTGCGACCTAACGGGTAGAAGCCGTCCGCTCTGATCCACTGAGCTACCGGGGCCTGCGCCCAGAATAGAGCCGATATCGGGGCGTCCCCAGTCGATAAGCTGCCGCGCGCCATGACCCTCGAGGACACACTGCGGCTCGCCAACCGCACGATGATCGGCTTCGACCTGGTGCTCGGCACCGCGGCCCTGCTCGCTCCCGAGCAGACGCTCAAGGCGATCGGCCACGAGCCGGCGTCCGAGGACGCGCGTCATCTATTCCGTCGCTGCGGGCCGATCTGGCTCACATTCGCGGCAGCTCACGCCGTTGCCGCCGTGCGTGACGAGCCGCGCGACTGGTGGGCGCTCGCCTGGCTACGCGGCACCGAGATCGCGACCGACGTGGTGTGGTCGGCCTCGCCCGCTGTCAGCCGGCCGGGCGCGAAGGCCGGGCTGTGGCTCGCCGGCGTCTACAACCTCGGGGTCGCACTTGGGTTCGCCCGCCTCGCCCGCTCCTGATTACTAGATTCAGGGGCAGGTGCGTGTGGGCGACCGGCATGAGGAGGAGCGCCGAAGCCGGAGGCTGAAGCTCCTGGGTTCGGTGCTCGCCGCGGCGGCGGCCGTGGTGGTCATCGCGATCGTTGCGAGCAGTGGAGGCGGTGGTTCCCCGAAGGGAAGTCCGACCGCACTGAGCCGCTTGAACGGCGTCCCGCAGCAGGGCATCGTGCTCGGCAACCCCAAGGCGCCCGTGACCTTCGTGGAATTCGCCGACCTCAAGTGCCCGGTATGCCGGGATTACACGCTCACGGTCTTCCCGAAGCTCGTGGATCGCTACGTCCGCACGGGCAAGGTGAAGATGGTCATGCAGCTTCAGCACTTCGTGGGGAACCAGAACAACGACTCCGATCGGGCCGCGCGGGTGGCGCTCGCGGCAGCGCAGCAGAACAAGCTCTGGCAGTTCGCCGACCTCTTCTACGCGAACCAGAAGGACGAGACGCAGACGTATGCGACCGACCCGTTCCTGCGGCAGATCGCCTTCCGAGTGCCCGGCCTGGACGTGAACAAGGCGTTCGCTGCCCGCAACGAGGCGACCATAACGCAGCAGTTGCAGCAGGCGTCCAGCCAGTTCCACACCGCCGGCTTCCACGGCACGCCGTCGTTCGCGGTCGGCAAGAGCGGCGGAACATTGACGCCCGTGAACTACAGCTCGTTCGACATCTCGCAGTTCTCCGGTCCGATCGAGAACGCGCTCGGCGGAGGAACGTGAGGCGCCTGGACATCGCGATAGGCGTCCTCGCTCTGGTCGGGCTCGGGATCGCCGCGTACCTCACCTATATCCACTACGCGGGCATCAAGCCGCTCTGCCTCGCGAGCGGCGGGTGCGAGAAGGTGCAGTCGTCACGCTGGGCCGAGCTCGGCGGGGTGCCGGTCGCGGTGCTCGGGCTGGTGGGCTACGCGGCCATACTGGCGCTGCTGTTCGTCCCGGGCGAGGCCGGCCTCGCCGGCACCGCGCTGGTTGCGCTCGTGGGGTTCGGCTTTAGCCTGTACCTCACGTGGGCGGAGCTGTTTCGTATTCACGCGGTGTGTCAGTGGTGCGTGGCGAGCGCGGTGCTGATGACGCTCCTGGCGTGCCTGTCCGTGTTCCGACTTCTCACGGCCGAGGAACGCGGCGCGTACGCGTGAAGCTGCCATCCTTCTCTCGCTGATGGCCGGGACCGAACAGCTCGCTAGCCAGCGCGCTTCACTGCGCGAGCGGCTGACGATCTCGCCCGCGCTGTACCGCCGCGTGACGTTCATCGCCGTGGCCGCGCTGTCGGTGATCGTGCTCACCGGCGCCGCGGTGCGCCTCACGGGCTCCGGCCTCGGCTGTCCGGACTGGCCCAAGTGCTACGGGCGCACGATCCCGCCGCTCCAGTTCCACACGGTGATCGAGTTCGGCAACCGCATGGTCACCGCCACCGTCGGCCTGATCGTGATCGCCGCCGCCGGGCTGGCGTTCCTGCGCCGTCCCTACCGCCGCCATCTGGCGATCCTCGGCTTCCTGCTGCCGCTCGGGGTGGTTGGCCAGGCCGTGCTCGGGGGACTGGTCGTTCGCTACGACCTCAACCCGTACCTCGTGATGTGCCACTTCATCCTGTCGATGCTCCTGCTCGACGCGTCGTTCGCGCTCGCGTGGTGCGCGGCGCACGAGCCGGGCTGGCGGGCGCCGTCGCGCGACCGCCTCGGCACCTGGGCCGTGCGGGCGCTCGTGCCTTTCGGGCAGCTCACCGTGCTGCTCGGGACGATGGCCACGGGCGCAGGGCCACACGCGGGCGAGCATTCCGGCCAGCTCGTGAAGCGCTTCACCTTCGAGGGCCGGAGCACGCTGGCGTGGATGGTCGAGCGGCACGGGGTGGTGGCCGCCGCGTTCGGCGTGGCCGCGGTGGCCGTCTGGTTCATCAGCCGGCGGCCCGGGAGCGAACGCCGCGCCCAGCGTCCCCTCACGGTGCTCTGCCTGCTGCTGCTCGCGCAGGGAGTGCTCGGCATCGCGCAGTACCACCTCCACCTCCCGGCGGGCATGGTATGGGCGCACATCGTGCTCGCCACGGCGTCCTGGCTCACCACGCTCTGGGCGGTGGCGGCAGCGGGCCGGCTGGCACCGCGAACGCAGCAGCGCGAGGCGAGTCTGCCCGCCCCCGCCAGCGCCTGAGCTCGCCGATGGACGACGCCGCGTCAAGGGCCCGCGCGGGGCTCAGTGCAGGCGCCGAGCGCGCCGCCGCGCGCGCCCACTTCCACGCCATGGGAATCGAGCCCGAGCGGCTCGACCGCGCGATCGTCGGCATCGCCTCCACCTGGACGGGCACGATGCCCTGCAACCTGAACCAGCGCCGCCTCGCCGACCGGGTGGTCGCCGGAGTTGAGGCGGCGGGCGGCGTGCCACTCGTGTTCAACACGATCGCCGTGTCGGACAACCAGACGCAGGGCACGCCGGGCATGCGAGCGTCGCTCGTGTCGCGCGAGGTGATCGCGGACTCGATCGAGCTGATGGTGCATGCGCACGACTTCGACGCTCTGGTGTGCCTCGTGGGCTGCGACAAGACGGTCCCGGCGGCGCTGATGGCGCTCGCGCGGGTGGATCGCCCGGCCGTGGTGCTCTCGGGCGGCCCCATGCTCGCCGGCCGGATCGGCGACCGTGCGCTGACGGTGCAGGACGTGTGGGAGGGCGTGGGCGCGCACGAGCGCGGCCTGTTGCCGGACGCGGCGCTCGCGGAGCTCGAGCGCGAGGCCTGTCCGGGCGCCGGCTACTGCGCGGGGAACTTCACAGCGAACACCATGGCGATCGCCGTCGATCTGCTGGGGCTGTCACTGCTCGGGGACGGTCTCATCCCGGCCGCCTACGGGGAGGAGAAGGACGCCGCGGCCAAGCGCGCGGGCGAGCTGGCGGTCGTGCTTGCCGAACGTGGCGCGGGCGCCCGCCAGTTCCTCCACCGGCGCGCGCTTGAAAACGCAGCCGCCGGAGTGGTTGCGAGCGGCGGATCCACCAACGGCTTCCTGCACCTGCTCGCCATCGCCCGCGAGGCGGGTGTCCCGCTCACGCTCGACGATCTGGCCGCGATCAGCGCGCGCACTCCGGTGCTGGCGGATCTCGTGCCCGGCGGGCGCTGGGTGGCGGAAGACTTCCACCGCGCCGGTGGCACGCGCACGCTCATCCGCGCCCTGATCGCCGGCGGCCAGGTGGACGGCTCGGCCCCCACGGTGGACGGCCGGACGCTCGAGGAGGCAAGCGCGGGGGCGCCGGATCCCGACGGCGCCGTGATCGGCAGCTTCAAGCCGCGCGGCTCGCTCTACGCCCTCCGCGGCAACCTCGCGCCCGACGGCTGCATCACCAAGCTCGCCGGCACCCAGCGCCGTGTCCACAGCGGCCCGGCGCGGGTATTCGACGACGAGGAGTCCTGCGCCGGCGCCATCCGCGCGGGCAGGATCAACCCGGGCGATGTGCTCGTGCTCCGCTACGAGGGACCCGCGGGCGGGCCCGGCATGCGCGAGATGCTGAGCGTGACCTCGTCCGTGGTGGGCGCCGGACTCGGCGAGTCGGTATCGCTCGTCACCGACGGCCGCTTCTCAGGCGCCACGCGCGGGCTGATGGTGGGCCACGTGGCTCCCGAGGCGGCGCGCGGCGGGCCGATCGCGGCCGTGGAGGACGGGGACATCATCACGATCGACCTCGATGCCGGGCGCCTCGACGTGGAGCTCACGAAAGAAGATCTCGACCGACGCCTCGCGGCCTGGGCCCCGCCTCCGCCCCGTTTCGAGAGCGGCGTGTTCGCCCGCTACGCCGCCGCCGTGGGCTCCGCGTCCGACGGCGCGGTGCTTGCGGCTGAGGTCGCGGGCTCACATCGCCACCCGCACGAACTGGACTTTTAGGGCCGCCAGCCCCAAAAAAACAGTCCGTGGCCACTCCTCCGCCAGCGTGGGCACCTGCGCATCAACGCGGCAGCGCCACGGCCCACGGCCGCCCGCGACTGAGCGTGATCACGTGCAGCTCGGCACCGGCCTCGTCCGCGACGTCCGCGGCTGCACCCGGCCGCTCGGTGTTTCCCTCGAGGAGGTCCCAGTGGATCGGCACGAGGATCTGTGCCCCGCAGTCCACGGCCAGCGCGACGGCATCGCGCGCGTCGAGGTTGCCGGCCAGGTCTCGCCGCTCGCGGAAGAAGGTGCGGCCATTCACCGGAAGCAGGGCCACGTCCACCCGCACCCCGGCGAGCCCGTCGAGCACCACCTGGTCGGCGATCGTGTCCCCCGCGTGGTAGATCGCCACGCCATCGGCCTCGATCACGTAGCCGACAAAGCGAGGCGGGTCACCGCCGGTTGAGTAGCCGTCGCGCGGGTGGAGCGCGTGCACGGCGGGAACCACGCGCACGGTGGCACCGGGGACGCTCACGCGGTCGCCGGGGCGCACCCCCTCGAACGGCAGTCCCGCCACCATCTCCCGCAGCGGCTCGGGAGCCACCACGCCAACGCCCGGCGAGCGCTCGGCGATGCCACTGAGCGACTCCCGGTCGAGGTGATCGACGTGCTCGTGCGTTACGAGCAGGCGATCGATCCGGCTCCCGTACTCGTCGATCGACAGCGGCGGATACAGCCGCCCCTCATGCTCGCTGAAGAACGGGTCCACGAGCAGCCGCGAGCCGCCCGTCTCGATCAGGAAGCCCGCCTGGCCGAGCCAGGTGAGCACGGGCGTCATGACCGGAACCGCGCGATGGTCTCCGCCACCCCATCTGCAAGCGGGCGAGACGTCGGTCCGCCGACGAGCTCGACGAACGACGTCGAGTCGAGCGTCGATGGGAACGGCAGCGGCTCCTCGCCGGAGGTGATCAGCCCGGCCGCCTCGGGAGCCGCCCGTTCGATCTCCTCGATCACCTCGCGCACGGTGGCCACCGGACCGTCGAGATTGTGTGCCGATGCGCCCTCTCGCCGCGTCTCGCTCGCGCGCGCGAACGCCTCTCCCGCGTCGGGCGCGTACTGCAACTGGAGCGCGCCGCCGAACGGGATGTGGAACTCGCGCCCCGCGGCGGCCGCGGCCATCGCGGCGGTGGGCGCGGAGGTGAGTCCCTGATCGCGCCCCGGCCCGTAGACGGTGTGGGGCCGCAGGCCGATCGAGGAAACTCCGTAGTCCTCGAAGTAGCGCTCCGCGGTGCCCTCGTTCGCGAACTTGAACACGCCGTACAGGGTGTCAGGGTGCGCGCCGGCCTGGGAGGCCAGCGCCGCGATCGAGGAGGCGTAGACGAGAGGCACTCCGCTCGTCACGTGCCGGCGCACGGCCTCGAACACGTTCACCGCGCCCGTCACGTTCACCTGGGCGCCCAGCACAGGGTCCTCGCGCACGAACGGCACCTGCAGGGCGGCGAGATGGATCACCGCCTCCACCCCGTGCTCGGTCAGGGCGCGCTCGACGTGTGCGAGGTCGGTCACGTCGCCCTCGATGCGCGTCAGCGCACCCAGCTCGTCGTCCGTGAGCGCGAGCTGCAGCCGGTGGTCGCTCCCGCCGCGGCGGTCGTACGCGACAACGTCGTGGCCGCGGTCGAGGAGCGAACGGACCGTCCAGGCGCCGATGGCGCCGAGCGCGCCGGTGACGAGGTATTTCAGAGCACTATCCGCCCGAGCCGTTCGAGTTGGCCGCCGCCGCCTGCGTCTGCGCGCCCTCCTCGCCAGGGCGCCGCAGGCCGCCGCGATACGGGCCCGGCTTCGGCCGCGGCTTCCCGCCGGGGAACGCGAGCCGGAGGATCGTGCGGTGCACCATCCCGAGCTGCTTCGACAGCGGCCCGGTGTTGTACGGCAGGTCGTAGCGCTCGCAGATCTCCCGCACGCGCGGCGCGATCTCCCCATAGCGGGTGCTCGGCATGTCCGGGTAGAGGTGGTGCTCCACCTGGTAGCCGAGGTTCCCGCTGATCACGTGGAAGAGCGGCGAGCCGTCGATGTTCGCGGCGCCGATGAGCTGGCGCACGTACCAGGCGCCCTTCGACTCGTCCTCAACCTCCTGCTGGCTGAAGGTGTAGGTCTGGTCGGGGAAGTGGCCGCAGAAGATGATCGAGTGCGCCCACAGGTTACGGATGATGTTCGCCACCACGTCCGCCCACAGCGTGGCCTTGTAGGACTGCTTCGCGGCGTCGAGCGCGAAGGCGAGTCGCGTGTCGGACGACTGCCGCCGGCGCGCCTTGTCGAACACCTTGAGCGACATGCGCTTTACCTTGTCCCGCTTCGACTCGCCGCGCCGGGCGAGCGACGGGCCGATGAGCCAGTGCACCCCGCCCGCCACGAGCGCGGACACGAGCGGCCACGCGATGTAGTCCTTGGTGATCTGGGTGCGGGCCTTCCCCGCGATGCCCTTCAGCTCGCGCATCACCTGCTTCTGGCTCTTCTCGCCGCTGCGGATGGCATCGAAGTCGAGATCGTGCAGCGCCACGCCCCACTCGAACAGGAACATGAGCGCCAGGTTGTAGAAGGGCTGCAGCAGGTAGACCGGGTGCCACTTCTGATGCGGGTCGATCCGCATGATCTCGTAGCCGAGGTCCTTGTCCTTCCCGCGGATGTTCGTGTACGTGTGGTGGATGTAGTTGTGGGAGTGCTTCCACGCCTCCTTGGTGGACGCGGTGTCCCAGTCCCACGTGGAGGAGTGGATGTGGGGGTCGTTCATCCAGTCCCACTGCCCGTGCATCACGTTGTGGCCGATCTCCATGTTCTCGAGGATCTTGGCCATGGAGAGGGTGGCGGTGCCGAGGATCCAGGTCGGCCAGTAGCGCGCGCCGAACAGCTCCACGCGCCCGAGCAGCGCGAGCCGCCGCTGCAGCGCGATGATCGAGCGGATGTACTTGGCGTCGCGCTCGCCGAGGCTGTTGAACACCTCGTCGTGAATCTTCTGGAACTCCTCGCCGAGCTGCTCGATCTGCTCGGGCGTAAGCCGCTTGAGCGGGCTCTGGATCTCGGGTGGAGCGGCTTCGGCGGTGGTCATACGGACTGGACTCCTCCTCAGAGTTCGACTTCCACGGGTCCCTCGGGAGCGTTCACGCAGGTTCTGCAGGTCACGCCCTCCACGTCAAATACCTCGCCGCTGCGGAGGTCCCGCAGCCGGCCCTTTCGAA
This sequence comes from Thermoleophilaceae bacterium, assembly GCA_036378175.1. GTDB lineage: Bacteria > Actinomycetota > Thermoleophilia > Solirubrobacterales > Thermoleophilaceae > JAICJR01. The sequence goes on along the minus strand of DASUWY010000084.1, from coordinate 486 downwards.
ATGTGCCAACGCACGTGTGGCAGATGCCCATGCGGCAGCCGTAGGGCAGTTCGAGCCCCGCCTCCTCGCCGGCCACGAGAATCGGCGTGCCGCCGTCGCACTCCACCTCTTTGTCGCTCGACAGGAAGGTGATCTTGCCGCCCTCGCCGTCGCCGGCTTCGCCGCCGATCACCGGCTGGAAGCGCTCCATGTGGAGGCGCTCGCAGTCGCCCTCGCGCTCGAAGTAGTCCGTGAGGGCGTCGAGCATCTCGCCCGGCCCTGAGGCGAACGTCTCGCGCTCGCGCCAATCGGGGCAGAGGCGGTCGAGGTCCTCGGGCCCCATGCGACCGTCCTTCGAGGTCACCTGCTCGTGCAGCTTGAAGCCCTCGTGCTCGTCCACCATCGCGCGCAGCTCTGAGCCGAAGATCACCTCGTCCGGATTGCGGGCGGAATGCAGGTGGACCACGTCACCGAGCTCGTCGCGCTGATGCAGGCTGCGCAGCATGC
>DASUWY010000083.1 GCA_036378175.1 Thermoleophilaceae bacterium | reverse complement strand
GCACCCAGCGGATGACTGCCCGCAGGATGTGCCGACCGCGGTGTTCATCGGGCGTTCGAAGTTGACGCTGCTGAACAGCGGCTGATCTTCTTCGATCTTGTCGTCCATAACCGCGAGGTTCGTTGCCGCGGTGTCTGCGGTGCCCGTTCCCCCGATATGATCGTGGTCCCACCACGTCGGCGCGCCGACAGCGGACGTCTCATTCGCGAGCGCGCCCATAGCCCTCTCCACCGGAGCTGGGGAGACTGATCGCACGTCAGGCCGATTAGCGAGTGACACCACCCGGCTTCTCGGCACCAGCGCGACGAGCGACGGGCCCGCGTAATCAACCGCGAACACGCGCCCTCCTGATCGCCGCACCAAACGCGTCGCGGTGGACAGAAGCCTCGCGGTCCGCGCAAGTGCCGGGCCCATCGCCAGAGCGGCAGCGCGTCGTGCCGCGGCGTGTCGAGCAATAACGGTGTGCGCGGCACGCTGCTGGTGTGCCATCAGCGCACGCAGGTCGCGATTGCTCAATCGGCCGCTGAAGGCTCGCCGCGCGCGTCGAGACATTGAAGCTGTGAGCGGATCCTCGGAGAGCGTGATCACTACACGTGCGGTTCCGCGACCGCCTCGTGCACCTGCGACAAGACCATCCGTGTGAAACCTCAAAGGAGGGACCGCAGCCGCCGTTGAGCGTGTCCCGTGGCTCGGGCGCAAGGCCATCGCCGGCATGCTCGTCAGCGCGAGGCTGATGGCGACCACGGCGAGTCGCGCCATCGGCGCAGCCGACGTCCTCCGGACGCCTCCCCGATCCTCCTGGTGGCGATGACTCGGCACGGCTTCCAAGCTGGGTAATCGACCGCGCCGTCCCCGACTAAAGGCCGCAACCGGCTAACGGGCGAGGTCGGCGTCTACCGAACCTCGCCCGTAGGGTCGAGCCATGCGACCGGTGCGGGATCAGCCGCGCACAGTCACCCTGGTCAGCTTCGAGTAGCCGAGCTTGTACGGATAGCTCGCCTCGCGACGCACGCGAACCCGGAACTTGTACGTCACTACACCGGAGGTCGCCTCGAAACGGTACGTGTACTTCCAGCTTCCATTCCCTTGAACCCGCGGTGTGGCGAACGTTCGCCACTTGTGGCGATAGAAGGCCTGCAGATCGAGGATCTTGAGGCCAGCGAGCACCGGCTTGCCGATGCGCCCGGAGAATCGGACGCTCTGGCCATTACGGACGTTGTGCCTGTTCGCGCGGAGGGTCGAGCTGGCTGGGACGAGCAATTTGACCTCCGCCGTGGCGGGGTGCAGGATCTCGGTCCCGTCGAACTGGAAGCGAAGCGTTCGGCTCGCCCCCTTCGACGCGCGGTAGTCGAACTCACCAGCTGCGCTCGAGCGAACCGTCGCGATTCGGACGAGCTGCTGGCCCGTCGCGTCCAGACGCTGGTAGACGTCGATCGGCTGATTTCCGATCGGCAGACCGTCCGCAGACGACAGCGTGCCTCTTATGAGCGCCGACCTTCCATAGGGCACGGTCATCGTTGACACGGTCCCGCTCAGCGGCTTCTTCAGCTTTTGCTTCGCTGCCTTTCGCCGCGCGAGCCCGCGCCGCTTGCGCACCTTGGTCATGCACTTCTTGGAGCGTCGGCACTTGGCCGAGACCTTCTTGAGACGCGCCTTCTTGGTGCTCGGCCGGACGATGCCGGCGGCCATCCGGGTGTTGAATCGGAATGGTGCCGTGAGGACCTCGATGCTGCCGTCTCGCCTGTGATTCGACACCGCCTCGTTACCGGCGACGTCTCGCACTCGCGCCTGGAATTCGTACGGGCCGGGCTCAAGCGTCGAATCGTCAACCGCTGAGACGAGGTGGTCGCCGACGAGGCGGGTCGGTAGATCGGCCCAGGTGGAACTGCCTTGCCTCCGCATCTGAATCACGCCCGCGGCGACACCTGAGGTGGCATCGACCGCTGCGACACTGATCGTCGTCGGGTGCGCAGGATCCTGAGCCTCGAACGCGACGAGTTCGGGCGCGGTTTGATCGATCTTGACTTCCACTCCCTTCTCCGTCGACTCGTTGCCAGCGAAATCGACGGCGCGATAGGACAACGTGTGGTGACCGTCCGACGTAAGCGGGACGGTCGTCGACGCCACGGCGATGCCGCGAACGTTCGGACCTGGGACGTGTTGAGGTTCCCCTCCGTCGAGCCGGTACTCGATGTACGCCTCGTCCTCGGTCCCGGCAAAGGGGTCCTGCGGATCAATCCCCTTCATCCCAGAAAGATCAGCCTGATCTGTACCCGTCAGCGTCACCGTCACCGGCCCCCGCTGCCACACACCAGGATCCGGATTCCCCGACACCGAGACCTCCGGCTTTGACTTGTCCACATCGACCTCCGTCTCGCCGATGTCGGCATCAGCCGCCGGGACGCCAGCGCCGGAAATTGCGCGTGCCTTGATCACGTTCCGGCCCTCCGGCAGGTCGTTGAGCGTGATCGTCGCGTCCTCGCCCGGGACGTCAACGGTGGTTCCGGGCGCCGAGCCGTCCGTCGTCACCGCGTAGCCCTTGATGCCGGACGGCCCCCTCACCGCGCCCTGCCGCAGAGTGATCCGCTGCGGGAACGCGGCTGCGTCGTGCGCGTTGATCCAGCCATTCCGGTGAGCAGGAGCGGCCTGGCCGGGAACGGTCGGATCGAACTTCAGGTGCACCGGCACCGACGCCATGGCCGGGTTCACGTTTCCCGCCGCATCCTCTAGCCAGACACGCACGACGTAGTCGCCGGCCGCGGGCACCTGAACATGCGAGAGCGCGTGAACACCCACCGCGGCAACCTGAGCGTCTGCCACCGAGCAGGTCGTCGGGCTCGCGGCCTGGCAGATGGAGTAATGCGCCTTCGAGATGGGGGCCGACTGTCCCGACGGGTTCGTCCAGGAGAGGTCGAAGGAGTTCGTCGCCGACCAATCGTCACCCTGAGCCACGGTCACCGAAGTCCGGCTCATGTCGGGCGCGTGGTTGTCCACGTTGATGGTCATGTCGGCCGTCGCCGCCAGCCGACCCGCGTCCCAGCTGACCGCTCGGAGCGCGTGGCTGCCGTCGCTCAGCTGACGTGTGTCATAGCTGATCGTGTCCGTCTGGCTCCCGCATGGCGCGGCGTACGTGTAGTCGCAACCATGTGCGCGCACAACCGCCGCCTGCCCGTCCACGTTCAGGTCGTTCTCCTGGATGCCGTCGGAGCTGTCGTTGCCTGCGATCGTCAGGCTCTTCGTTCCGCTCAGCCAGTTACCGGTCCACAAGGGCCCCGAAGGGCTCACCGATGGCGCGGTGTTGTCGTTCACGGTTACCGTGGCGGCATACAGCTCGACGATGCCGAGAGTCCCGTTTCCGCTCGTGTCACTGCAGCTCACCGAGCTGCACCCGACCTCGGTGCGGATCGTTCGCGCGCCATTGACCGCCACCGTGTGGCGAGGCACCGCCCACCCGCACGCCGAAGCTCCGCTGAAGCAGCCCTCGAGCATTCCGTACTCGGACGCGATGAACGCGTAGGCGCCCGTGCCCTGCACCCGGGTGATCCAGTCGCTCATCGTGATGCTGGCGATCGTGTTGCCGCCAGGCGCGGCGAAGGACCATCCCCCCGCGGCTCCGCCCGGATCGGTCGAACCCGCGATGAAGCGCGCGAACATGCCCTTGTTGGTGTTGCCGTCGTATTCGCCGAGGCCGCAGCCGACCCCGGAGGTGATTGTGGAAACACCTGAGTTCCACCACTGGCTCCAGCTGTGGTTCAGGCCGGCCGCGTCGTTACACGCGACGACGTTGTAGGTATTCGCAGCCGCCGCGCGCGGGAGCGCTAGCGCTCCGGCGATCGCGACCAGGCATGCAAGCAAAGCTCCGACGCCGCCCCAGCGGCCGACGCGCTTTCGCTTCATCGACTCCTCCTTGATTACAGACATCGCTTCGGGTCCTTCCTCAGCCCGCGATCCCGCGGGCAGGCTTGTGGGTCCTGCCTCCTAAGTGCCGCGGGCGGTGCTTTTCGCCCCCCTTGTGGCGAACGCGCCCGCAGATCGCCCCGCGGTGACGCGCCCGGCGCTTCCGGGCGTGGTGACGACGGTGGCTGCGCGGATGCTTCTGCGCCGGGCAGAAGACATGCCCACGCCCGCCGTTCTTGCCGCTTGCCACCGGCGCGTTCGCCGAGCTGGGCGCTGGCGTCGGTGCCGGCGCGGAGCCGCCCTGCTCGGGCGCGTTGATCGTGAGCTCGGCTGTGCTCCCGTCGCCAAACGTCGTGGCCGTGCGGACATTGCCAGCCACATCACTGGCGACGGCGCGCATGGCGAACGTCGCCCCGGCGAGCGCCAGCGGATCAATGGCTGCCACCAGCCGTCCGTCGATGACGCTCGTGTCGAGCGCCTTCCATTCGACTGCGCCCGCGCGCCGGATCTCGATACGGCCGGACGCGAGCCCAGAAGTCGGATCAGTCGCCTCCGCCTCGAGCCGTGCCGGCAGCTGCCCGTCGGGCCTGTGAAGCCGCAGCAACGGCGCGGTGCGATCGACCTTGATCGTCCCGACGCCCACGGCGTCTGAGGCCAAGCCGGAACCAGAGATCGCGCGGGCCTTCACCGTCGTGACACCGTCCGGAAGATCCGCGAGCGTCAACTGCCCGTCCGCTCCGATGTCCGGCGTGGCATCCGGATCAGACCCATCGGTGGTCACCGAGAAGCCCGCCAGCCCGGACCTGCCCGCCGCTTGGCCGTCCGCCATGCGGATGTGCTCTTCGATCGGCCCGGCGCTCGTGATCCAGCCGTTGCTGCTGTCGGGCGCAGCCGCGCCCGGCTTGTCCAAATCGATCTTGAAGCTTGCGCGCTCCGTGGCAGATCGGTTCCCTGCCACATCAACCGCGAAGTAGCGAAGCGTGTGTTCGCCCCCCTCGTCTATGTCAACGCTCGCAACATCCCCGTCCACCGTCACGGGTTCGCCGTCGTCGATCAGGTACGTGAGATGTGCGCCGCTTCCGCGCATGCCAGACACCGCGTCGGCGGCCTCGAGTCGCAGATGCGCCGGTTCGCCGGTCCACTGGTCCGGAGCGGGAGCCCCCCTCAGCTGGACGTCAGGCGGCGTGCGGTCCACGTGCAAAGTGACCGTGCCGATCTCGCCAGCGAGCCCGGAACCCGAGATCGCCCGGGCACGGACCGTGGTCTCACCCTCCGTCAGAGGACCAAGCTCGAGCACGTCGGTCGACGAGTCGGAGATTGCGTCGGGGTCGCTTCCGTCTGTCGTGAACGAGTAGCCGGCAACTCCCGATAGCGGCGTGTCGACCGTGACCGGCTGCTGGTAATCGACCTCGTCAGAGGAGTTCAGCCAGCGACCTGGGTCGTCCAGGCGCACCGCGCCTGGCGGGGTGGAATCGATCTTGAAGTTGAGCTGCCGCGCCTCTGCGCGGTTCCCTGCGAGATCCGTGGCCGAGTACGCCACTGTGTGCTCGCCGTCGGCCGCGACGCGCACGTTTGCAGTGTCGCCCGCGACATCCTGCTCCGGCCCGCCATCCACCGAATAGCTCACGTGGCCGCCGGCCATTCCGGACAGCGGTTCCTGATCGACGGCGTGAATTCGAAGCTCGACCGCGGCCGGCTGCCATGCCTCCGGGTCAGGCCCCCCGGCGATATCCACGTCGGGCGCAGTTGCGTCCACGCGCAGCTCGGCGGAGCCGACGTGTGCCGACGCAACACCCGAGCCTGAGATGGCACGGGCCTCCACGGTCGTTACGCCCTCGCGCAACTCCTCGATGTGAAAGGCGCCGTCAGGGCCAGTGTTGATCGCCGTGCCTGGCTCTGACCCGTCGGTTGCGACGGCGTATCCCGCAATGCCTGAAGGCGGTGCGAGCCGAGAGTCGGCCAGGCGGATGCTGACGTCGTATCCGTGTGCAACGTCGCGGGCGCCGAGCCACCCGGCAGGCGCGGGAATTGCGGCTTCACCGGGATCGCCGCCGTCGAACCTGAGGTGAACCGCGGCAGAGGAGTTGGCCTCATCTGCATTCCCCGCCGCGTCCTCGAGCCAGACGTTGAGCGTGTAGTCGCCGTCCCGGGGAACGGACAGCCCCGAGAGCGAGCTGATCCCTGCGGCACTCTGCACGACCGGCGGCATGCACCCTGCAGGCTGATCCGACGGGCAGAGCACGTAATGCGCCTTCACGATCGGTGAGGTCTGGCCCGTGGGGTTCGTCCAGCTCACATCGAACTTGTTCGTGCTGCGCCACGCTTCGCCACCGCTGACGCTTACGGCAGGCGCGCTCGGCGCCGTGTTGTCCACCTGGATCGTGCGGCTCTGCGAGGCCGCGTTGCCGGCACTGTCCACGGTTTCCACCTTCAGCACGTGAGAACCGTCGGCGACAGTGTGCGTGTCGAGCGTGTAGCTACCGTCGCTCACGTTCGAGCAGGGCACCGGATTCTCGAAGTTGCAAGTGCGCGTGTCGTCCCGCAGCTTGGTGCCGTCGACGTACAGGCGTGTCGCGCGGATGCCGCTCGCGTCCGTGGCGCTGTAGGTCAGGCCCTGAACGCCCGCCACGTACGGCGACGCCAGCGCACTGCCGCCCGTGATCGTCTCCGACGGCGCATTGTCGTCCTCGATTCGAATGCGGATCGGGTCGTAGAGCTGTGCCCACACGCGGTAGTACGGGGCGGACCCGAAAGCGCCGGTGTCGCAGAGCCCGGAACATCCCACCTCGAGGTGAACGTCTGATTCGCGATTCAGCCCGAACCAGGTGTATGGGAGGGAGGAGCCCAGGTATCCCGTCGAGCCGTCATTGCCCCACGCGCCGTACAGGTTCGATCCGCTTGCCGTGATCAGACCCAGCCAGTACGCGGTGTCCCAGCGTTGCACTCGAACGCTCGCGCCGATGCCCGCCAGGGAGGTGCCGGTGGGAGCCCTGAACACGAGGCCGCCGCCGGACGAGCCGACCACTCCGACGTTCGGCGCGTTCTCTACCGAGAGCCCCCGATTGGTCAGGTCGCCATTCGTTGGGCACACGGCCGACGACCGCACCCAGGACGCGTTGCTGTACGCGGACCATCCGTTCGTGCTGCCGTCCGGATTGCAGCTCGTGATGTCGTAGGTGCCGGCGCGGGCCGAGCCGCACAGAAGGCAGATCAAGGCCAGCGCGGCGGCAAGTACGACCGCGCCAGCGCGTGCGGGCGCAATGGTTCGAGGCAAGGCTGTTCCTCCCTGTCGGGTTGCTTTCGTGTCCTGCAGGGAGAGGACGGGGAGGGTGACCTTTCCTTACTGCGCCTGCGGTGGAGGGCTACCGTGCACCCGATTTGCGACCCGCGCAACCAGCCGGTTCCCGCAAATTGCAACTCTTTGTGGTTGTGGGCACCCGGTCTCTGGGAGATGGAGCAGCATCCGCGTCACCCATCCCCTGGCGAGAACATGTCACCGCGAGAGGTAAACGTGGACGCCGCTCAGCGCGAGCGTCCAGGTCCAGGGTCCACGCGAGCGATTCCGCGCTCGTCCGGCCGGGTAACGTGCGACCAGTCGATCAGGAGGCAGGCACCTAGATGCAGACCAACGAGCTGAACCGCAGCAAGCTCCGTGAACTCGCAGACATCCGTCCCGAGGGCGCGAAGGTCCTCAGCCTCTACCTGAATCTCGACCCCACCGAGTTCGCAAGCGCGCAGGCGCGCACCACCGAGATGAGCTCGCTGCTGGACGAGGCCGACCGCCGACTTCGAAACGGCGAGTCGTTCTCGCACGAGCAGAAGACGGCGCTGCGCGAGGACGTCGACCGCGTGCGCGAGTTCTTCCGCGACGACGCCGATTTCAAGGGCGCCCACGGCCTCGCGATCTTCTGCTCAGGCCAGGCCGATCTCTTCGAGGTGATCAAGCTGCCGCGCCCGGTGGACACAGGCGTGGCGATCAACGACACGCCCTTCATCGAGCCGCTCACCGACCTCGCCTTCACCGGCAGCTGGGGCGTCTTCCTGATCAGCCGCAAGATGGCTCGCATCCTGCGCGGCTCGCGCGACGGGCTCGAGGAGATCGCCCGCATCTCCGACGACGTCCACGGCTGGCACGACCAGGGCGGCTGGTCGCAGGCTCGCTATCAGCGCGGCATCCAGAAGGAGGCCGACGATCACGTGAAGCATGCCGCCGAGGTGCTCTTCCGGCGCTTCCGCCGCACGCCGTTCGACAAGCTGCTGATCGGCTGCCCGGAGGAGCAGTGCGGCGAGGTCGAGCGGCGCCTGCACCCGTACCTGCAGGAGCGGATCGTGGGGCGCATCGACGTCGACGTGGAGAACACCACCACCGAGCAGGTGCTCCAGGCCGCCGCGGTGCAGATGGAGAAGGAGGACACCCGCCGCGAGCGCGAGGCGCTCGACCGCCTCGAGGCCGGCCTCGGCACCGGCGGCCGCGGCGCGGCTGGGCTTGACGAGGTGCTGGAGGCGCTGAACGAGCGCCGCGTGGAGATCCTCCTGATCGAGCAGGGCCTGAGCGCCCCCGGCGTCTGCTGCCCGAACTGCGGCTGGATAGGAGGCGACGGCTCGACGTGCCCCGTGGACGACACGCCTCTCCAGCAGCGCGACGACATCATCGAAGCCGCGGTGCAGCTCGCCATCACGCAGTCGGCGGAGGTCATCTCAGTCCGCCACCACAACGATCTCGAGGATCGCGGCTCGGTAGCCGCGGTGCTGCGCTTCTAGGGCAGCGGGCTAGCCGACGCGGGGGGCGGGATCCGCTGCCGGGATCCTTAACCCCATGTGGCTTCCACATACGCACGCTCCCCGGAGCGCCGGCTTGTGGTGCTCACCGATCAGATCTGGGCCCACGTGGTCATGCGGCACGAGAGTGATCACGGTATTTGGGCAGCGAAGCGACCCGCGCCTTGACCTATGAGCGTCACGATCGCGAACACGACCTTCGAGCGCGTGGTCTATGACGCCGATTCCGACGTTCTGTATCTCAAGGTGCCGGACTCGGAAGCCGAGGCGGTCACCGACGCCACGGTTGAGGGCCACGCCATCGGTCGCGACGCCGAGGGCCGGATCACGGGCATCACGATCGTCAACGCGAAATGGTTGCTCGAACGCGACGGCGAGATCACCCTTACCGAGCGAATCCCGGCGTCATCGCTTGCGCCGGCGCTCGCCTCGAACTAGCCCGGGAGCTCTCCCCGCTGCAACACCCAACCGCGGCGGACGATTTCCATACCGTCCGCCGCTACCCGCGAATGGCGCTAGTACCTGCGGGCTCCGAACCGGCCGCCAAATCCATAGCCGCCAGTGGGAATGCCCGCCACGAGCACCAGAATTGCCGCGACCACGGCGACGATGTACGGCAGCCCGACCAACGAGCAGAACCAGAACACCAGCGCCGCGGCGAGTACCGCGATCACGATGCCGATCAACTTGCCTCCCTCCTTTCGGTGAGAGGGTCGTTCCCCTCTGGGGAATGAGGTAAACAGCCCAACCCAAAACCCCCGCAAGCTGCCATCCTCGACACCGTGGCGACGACCAAGAAGAAGCTCAGCGAGTACGAGCAAAAGCGCAACTTCAAGAAGACGCCCGAGCCTTCGGCCGCGAAGGCCGATAGCGCGGAGAAGCAGCGCTTCGTGATCCAGGAGCACCACGCCACGAGCCTCCATTGGGACCTCCGCCTCGAGCGCGACGGGGTGCTCGTGTCATGGGCGGTGCCGAAGGGCATCCCGCCCGACCCCAAGAAGAACAACCTCGCCGTCCACGTGGAGGACCACCCGCTCGACTACATCGACTTCGAGGGCGAGATCCCCGCGGGCAACTACGGCGCCGGCAAGGTGATCCTCTGGGACCAGGGCACGTACGAGTGCGAGAAGTTCCGCGACGACGAGGTGATCGTCACCTTCCACGGCGAGCGCGTGCAGGGGAAGTACGTGCTCTTCCAGACGAAGGGCAAGAACTGGATGATCCACCGCATGGACCCGCCGCAGGATTCAGAGCGCGAGCCCATGCCGGAGAAGCTCACGCCGATGCTCGCCAAGCTCGCGCGCGACCTCCCCAAGAAGGACAAGGACTGGGGCTACGAGATCAAGTGGGACGGCATCCGCGCGCTCGCGTTCATCGAGGGCGGCCGCATCCGCCTCGTGAATCGCAATGGCCGCGAGACCACCAAGCAATATCCCGAGCTGCGCGAGCTCGGCAAAGAGGTGGGCGCGCACGAGATGATCCTGGACGGCGAAATCGTCGCTTTCGATCCTCAGGGCCGGCCGAGCTTCCAGCTCCTCCAGAACCGCATGCACCTGGCCTCGGACAGCGCGATCCGCCGGCGCATGCAGGACATACCCGTGGCCTACATGATCTTCGACCTCCTCTACCTCGACGGTCACTCCACGATGCAGCTGCCCTACGTCGACCGCCGCAAGCTGCTCGAGCAGCTCGAACTGGAGGGGCAGAGCTGGCGCACGCCGTCCTACCACGCCGGCGACGGGCAGAAGGTCCGCGAGGCGAGCCGCGCCAACCAGCTCGAGGGCGTGATCGCGAAGAAGCTCGACAGCACCTACGAGCCCGGCAAGCGCAACAACTGCTGGCTGAAGATCAAGAACGTGCAGGAGCAGGAGGTGGTGGTCGGCGGCTGGATGCCGGGCGAGGGCAGGCGCGCGAACACGATCGGCTCGCTCGTGGTGGGTTACTACGACGGCGACGACCTGAAGTACGCGGGCAACGTCGGCACCGGGTTCAAGGAGGAGGACCTCGCGCGGCTCGGCAGGCTGCTCGAGCCGCTCAAGCGCAAGACGTCTCCATTCAGCGGGCGGCAGCCGAAGAAGGGAGCGATCTTCGTGGAGCCGGAGCTCGTTGCCGAGGTCGAGTTTCTCGAGTGGACTAAGACCGCCACGCTGCGAGCGCCGTCGTACAAGGGATTGCGCGACGACAAGGACTCGAGAGCCGTGGTCCGCGAAGTGCCGGAAGCCCCGCCCGAGTGAGAGAGCCGGCCGATTAGAAACCGCCGCGCCGGCGGTCTAACCACCAAAGGCCCAAACAGCCCGGCAATTTCCCTGCCATCCTCCATGCAGGAGGCGGGTTTCGGGTAAACCTGTTGAACCCCATGCCCCGGAGGAACAGCGCAGATGCCTAGGTCGATATGGAGCGGTGCCATCAGTTTCGGGCTCGTGAACGTGCCCGTGAAGCTCTACAGCGCGGTGTCGCGCAAGTCGGTGCGCTTCCACCAGCTCCACGACGCAGACCACGTGCGCATCCAGCAGAAGCGCGTGTGCCCGCAGGACGGCGAGGAAGTTCCCTACGAGAACATCGTCAAGGGCTACGAGATCAGCCCCGACCGCTACGTGGTGATCGAGCCCGAGGAGCTTGAGGCGCTCGACCCGAAGAAGACCCGCTCGATCGAGATCCAGGAGTTCGTGGACCTCGACGAGATCGACCCGATCTACTTCGACCACCCGTACTACCTCGCTCCCGGCACGGGCGCGCAGAAGGCCTACCGGCTGCTGCTCAGCGCGATGAAGGAGACGAACAAGGTGGCCATCGCGCGCGTGGTGATCAGGCAGAAGGAGAACCTGGTGGCGATCCGCGCCTCCGGCAACGTGATGACCATGGCCACGCTGGTCTTCCACGACGAGGTGATCAACCCGGAGACGATCGACGAGCTGCCGGAGGAGGGCGAGGCCGAGGTGTCCGACCGCGAGGTGGACATGGCGGAGCAGCTGATCAACTCGCTCACCGCCGACTTCGAGCCCGAGAAGTACCACGACGAGTACCGCGAGCGGGTGCTCGAGCTGATCGAGGCGAAGGCGAGCGGCGAGGAGATCGCGATCCAGCCGCCGGAGGAGCCCGCCAAGGTGCCCGACCTGATGGCCGCGCTCGAGCAGAGCCTCGCCGCCGCGAAGGGCGACGGCAAGGGCGCGAGCACGGGCCGCAAGCGCAGCGCCTCATCGAGCGGCAACGGCGCGAAGAAGAAGACCACCTCGAGCCGCTCGCGCTCGAAGGCCTCCTCGAAGAAGTAGGTCGCGCGCGTGGCTCGCTCGGCCACGGTCGAGGTGAAGGTGGGGAGCACGACCCTCCGCCTCTCGAACCTCGACAAGGTGCTCTATCCCGAGGCCGGCTTCACCAAGGGCCAGGTGATCGACTACTACTCGCGCATCGCGCCCACGGTGATCCCGCACCTCAAGGATCGCCCCCTCACGCTCAAGCGCTACCCGAATGGCGTGGAAGGGAAGTTCTTCTACGAGAAGCAGGCGCCGTCACATCGTCTCGACTGGGTGAAGACCTATCCGATCCCGGCGCGCGGCAGGACGATCGACTTCATCCTCGCCAATGACCAGCGCACGCTCGTCTGGCTCGCCAACCTGGCGGACCTCGAGCTACACACCTCGTTGTCGAAGGCGAAGGCGATCACGCGCCCCACGATGATGGCGTTCGATCTCGACCCCGGCCCGCCGGCGACGATCGTCGAGTGCTCGCAGGTGGCCCTCTGGCTGCGCGAGATCTTCGAGCAGCTCGGCCTCGAGAGCTTCCCCAAGACGAGCGGCTCGAAGGGCATGCAGATCTACGTGCCGCTCAACGTGCCGAGCGTTACCTACGACCACACCAAGCCCCTCGCCAAGGCGCTCGCCGAGCTGCTCGAGAAGCAGCACCCGAAGCACGTGGTGTCGTCGCAGAAGAAGGAGCTGCGCCCGAAGAAGGTGCTGATCGACTGGAGTCAGAACGACGAGCACAAGACCACCGTGTGCGTGTACTCGCTGCGCGCAAAGGCGCGGCCAACGGTGTCCACGCCGCTCACCTGGAACGAGGTGGAACACATCCTCGACTCCGGCGACCCAAACACCGCGGTGTTCGACTCAGAAGACGTCCTCGCGCGCGTGGAGGAGCACGGCGACCTGTTCGAGCCCGTGCTCAAGCTCAAGCAGAAGTTGCCAGAGCTCTAGAAGCGGGTAAGTGCGCGGCGGTGTCTCCCGTCGCGATAGTCACAGGGTCCGACTCCGGCATCGGCCGCGCGAGCGCCGTGCGGCTGGCCGAGAGCGGCTTCGACATCGGCATCACCTGGCACGAGGACGAGGCGGGCGCGAAGGACACGGCCCGCGAGGTGGAGCAGAAGGGGCGCCGCGCCGAGGTGCGCCGCCTCGATCTCACAGAGCTGCCCGAGGCGGCAGACGTGATCGACGATCTCGCCGAGGCGCTCGGCGGCGTCGACGTGCTCGTGAACAACTCGGGCACCGGCAGCAGCGAGTCGTTCCTCGACTTCAAGTGGGAGGACTGGCAGCACGACCTCTCGGTCGACCTGAGCGGAGCGTTCCTGTGCTCGCAGCGGGCCGCGCGGCGCATGGTCGGCCAGGGCCGCGGCGGGCGCATCATCAACATCACGTCCGTGCACGAGCACATCCCGCTCGCCGGCTCGTCCGCCTATTGCGCGAGCAAGGGCGGCCTCGGGATGCTGACGAAGGTGATGGCGCTCGAGCTCGGCGAGCACGGCATCAGCGTGAACGCGATCGCGCCCGGCGAGATCGCCACGCCGATGACCGGCCAGGAGGACCACGATCCCGGCGAGGAGGACCGCGCCGTGCCGCTCGGCCGGCCGGGGAACGCCCATGAGATCGCAGCGTTCGTCGCCTTCCTGGCAAGTCCCGACGCCCGCTACGCCACCGGCGAGTCGATCGTCGTGGACGGCGGCTTGATGCTGCTGGCCGCCGAGGCCAACGCGGGACGCGTCTAGTTCGGCACCTGGTTCGCCTTGCCTCGCAGCCACGCGAACCCGGCTTGAGCCCAGTCGTTGAGAGCGGAGGTGGCCAGCACGGACGTGACGAGCCGTCCCACGTCGGGCGAGGCGGCGCGCAGGCCAACCACTCCGAGCGCGCTCCAGGCGCCCACGCAGCGCGAGCAGGTGACGAGCTCGCCCACCGCCCGCTGGATCCGTCGCCCGCGCGGTTTTCCACCGTGGCTCGCGTCCTCCACGAACGGCTCGCGCACCCAGGTGCCGATCTTCTCGCGGGCGATCACCTTCGATACCGCGAACGTGGCGGCGCCCATCGGCAGGAGCTCGCTGCGCCGTATCGGGTCGGCCTTCACACGCTCGCGCGTGGCGAGCACAACGCCCACCAAGAGCACGCCGTACACCGCGTTGATCGCGGCATAGTCCTCGGGTTCCACGGACTCGCGCGAGTGCTGCTCGCGCACCTCCGCCTCTGGTCTCGTCTCAACAGCCATCTCGCGATCGCATACCCACGGATCGACTCAGCCAACCCGGCTACCTTTGAATGATGGTCGACTGGTCGCTCGCCCGTCAGATAGCCCGCTTCGCGGCGGGCAGTGCACCGGTGCCGGATCTGGGCGTGGATCTCGATCGGATGTCCGAGGAGGCGGAGCGCCAGGTGGCGGCTTACACCGGGCTCACCCTGCCAGGGCCGCCGCCACCTCCCGAGATGATCGACCGTGCCACCTGGACCGAGATCAACCTCGACACGCTCTCGAGCCTCCTCGACCCGGTGGGCGACCGGCTCGCGAACCGCCTCGGATCGACCGGGCCGCTCGCGGGGCCGCTCCGCGCGGCCGGAGGTGCGGCGCTGGCCGCCGAGGTCGGGCTCGTCACGGGATACATGTCCCAGCGCGTTCTCGGCCAGTACGAGCTGTCGCTGCTCCAGCCTGAGCAGCCGGCGCGCCTCCTGTTCGTGGGACCGAACCTGGTGAAGGCCATCGGCGAGATGTCGCTCGATCGCGACAGCTTCTTCGCCTGGATCGTCTTCCACGAGGTCACGCACGTGTTCCAGCTCGCCGGCGTGGAATGGCTGCGCCCCTACCTCGCCGGGCTCCTGCGCGAGTATCTGGACACCGTCGAGGTGTCGATCGAGAAGGGCGCTCTCGGCGGCCTTCCGTCGCTGCCGAACGCGAAGGAGCTCGTGGAGGCCTACCGCGAGGGCGGGATCGCCGCTCTCGTGCAGACCCAGGAGCAGCGCGACATCATGCGCCGCCTGCAGGCCGTGATGGCGGTGGTGGAGGGTTACTCCGAGCACGTGATGGACGCGGTGGGCGAGCGCGTGCTGCCCGACTACAAGAAGCTTCGCGACACGATGGATCGGCGCCGCGCGAGCCGCTCGGCGCCGCAGCGTCTACTAGAGCGCCTGCTCGGCCTCGACCTCAAGATGCGCCAGTACGTGCTCGGCAAGACCTTCTGCGACGCGGTCGAGGAGAGCCACGGCATGGACACCCTCAACAGGGTCTGGGAGGCGCCCGAGCTGCTGCCGGACCTGACCGAGCTCGAGAACCCGGAAGCCTGGGTTAGTCGCATCCGCAACGAGCGCAAAGCCGCCTGACGGCGGCCGACTTGCGGAGTTGCAGGATTGCGGAATTGCAGGGATTTTCCGACGGCGGGATCGCGATGTGTAACGAATCGGTGTCTGCGGTATACGTACTATTGTCGTTAGATCTAATAACCTTAGATCTCTCATCCCAGACCGAAACGCCCAGGGAGGATCGCCAACTCAATGGCTACCCAGACCCAGACACAGCGGCGTGCCTCCGCCAAGAAGGCAGCCGCCACCCGTAAGCGCAACGCGTCGCGTACGACCACGCGTAGCACGCGTACCCGTGCCCGCACCACCGCGAGCACCGCGACCAACGCTGCGACCACCCGCGCGAAGGCAGAGGCGACCGGCCTTCAGGCTCTCGCTCTGCAGGCAGAGCGCGCCGTCCTGATCCCGGTTGGCGCCGCCCTCATCGCGCGTGACAACGTGGTGGAGAACGTGAAGCCGTTCACCAAGCGCACCAGCGCGGAGCGGGAGATCAGCAAGCTCCAGCGCCGCGTGGCCACGAACCTCCGCAAGTTCGAGCGTCGTGGCACCACCGCGCGCAACAAGATCCAGCGCGACGTCAAGCGCAACCGGACGCAGGTGGAGCGCTTCGTGCGCACCAACCGTCGCAACATCGAGTCGCAGGCCGGTGGCCTGGTCTCGACGGTCGCGTCGAACCTGCCGTCGTAAACCCGCTTCCCCTCGCTCCCGGAACGGAGAGGTCCCGGGGCGCGAGGTAGCACTGCCGGCAGCAGCATTCCGCCGGTAGTAACAGAAGTACCTCTCCTCCCTCAGCCGGCGGGGCCCTCGGGCCCCGTCGGTGCTTTTGGGGCTCCGTCGATGCTCTTAGGGCTCCTTTGCTTGAATGGAACCCATGCTTACGAAGGAACAGGTCACCGAGGCTCTGCGCCCGGTCATCGATCCGGAGCTGCGCCAGAGCATCGTCGACCTCGGCATGGTGCGCTCGATCGACATCCATGACGACGGCGCGCGGGTGGACGTGGTGGTGTCGCTCACCACTCCCGGCTGCCCGATCCGCTCGCATTTCGAGACGGCCGTGAAGGAGCAGGTGTCCGCGCTCGAGGGCGTGCAGGTGGTGGCGGTTGGCTTCGACGTCCTGTCGCAGCAGGAGAAGGCGGGCCTGCAGCAGAAGCTCGGCCGCGGTTCGCTGCCCGAGGGCTCGCTCGCTCAGGTGACGAACGTGATCTGCGTCGCGTCCGGCAAGGGCGGCGTGGGCAAGTCCACGATGACCGCCAACCTCTCCGCCGCGCTGTTTGCCGAGGGCAAGCAGACAGCGGCCCTCGACGCCGACGTGTGGGGCTACTCGATCCCGCGCATGCTCGGGGTGGAGGGGCGGCCGCAGGTGTCGGCGCAGCGGAAGATCATCCCGCTCACGTCGCGCACCGGCGTGAAGACCATGTCGATCCAGTACTTCCTCGACGAGGAGGACCAGGCGATCACCTGGCGCGGGCCAATGCTCCACAAGGCCATCCGCCAGTTCCTCGAGGACGTGGATTGGGGTGAGCTCGACTACCTCTTGATCGACCTGCCGCCGGGCACCGGCGACGTGTCGATGACGCTCGCACAGCTTCTGCCTCAGGCGAAGTTCGTGGTGGTCACCACGCCCCAGCCGGCCGCGCAGAAGGTGGCCAAGCGCGCGGCCGAGACGGCGCGCCGCTTCGACCTCGACATCGCCGGGGTGATCGAGAACATGTCGGGCTTCACGACCCCGGACGGTCAGCGCTTCACGATCTTCGGCGAGGGCGGCGGCCAGCTTCTCGCGGACGAGCTGGACGTGCCGCTGCTCGGCAAGATCCCGCTCCAGGAGGACCTGCGCGTGGGCGCCGACAATGGCGAGCCGCTCGTGGTCACCAACCCGGACGCACCTGCGGCGCAGGCGATCTTCCACACGGCCCGCGGCCTGATCGCGGCGACGCCTCAGGAGGCGCCGGTGCGGCAGGAGGCCATCGGCTTCCCAAGCGAGGTCAGCGGCACCGCGCTGCCGATGGCGCAGTAGGCGCCGCTAGGCCTTCTTGTAGTAGTCCGCGTTGATCTGCGTGTACTTCTGCCACTCGTCGGGCAGCTGATCCTCGGCGAAGCAGGCGTCTACCGGGCAGGCCTCGACGCAGGCGTCGCAGTCGATGCACTCATCCGGGTCGATGAAGAGCTGGTTGACGTTGTCGTAATCCGGCTCGTCCGGCGTGGGATGGATGCAGTCGACAGGGCAGACCTCGACACAGGAGTTGTCCTTCGTGTCGATGCAAGGCTCTGCGATGACGTATGCCACTTCGTAGGGCTCCTTCGTGCTCTATTCCGAGATCCCGCCCGCCTCGGTCCGGCGACAGCGGACGGCGATTGTAACGAGGGACCCGGTAAACCTGACCCTTCCCTAGACTCGAACTCGAATCGATGGCCGTCACGTCTCGCATACTGGGCCAGCGCGGCAAGCGCCAGGCGGAGCAGCTTGGGATCGATCCCGCGCGCGTGCCGCCGGGCCAGTACCTCACCGAGCGCTTCCCCGTGCTCACCGTGGGGCCGAACCCTGAGTTCGACCTCTCCACCTGGGACTTCCAGCTCTACGGCGAGGTGGAGGACGAGCTGCAGCTCTCGTGGAAGGAGCTGAACGACCTTCCCCAGACGGACGTGGTGGTGGACATCCACTGCGTCACGCGCTGGAGCAAGCTCGACACGGCGTGGCGCGGCGTTCTGCTGCGCGACCTGCTGGAGAGGGCGCGCGTGAAGCCCGAGGGGAAGTACGTGATGGCGCACTCCGACGGCGGCTACACCACCAACCTGCCGCTCGAGGTGGTGATGGACGACGACGTGCTTCTCGCCCACACCTACGACGGCAAGCCGCTCGAGCCCGACCACGGCGCGCCGCTGCGCCTGCTCGTGCCCAAGCGCTACTTCTGGAAGTCGGCGAAGTTCCTTCGCAAGATCGAGGTGATGAGCGAGGACCGGATGGGCTTCTGGGAGCTCAACGGCTACCACAACGACGCCGATCCCTGGAAGGAACAGCGGCACTGGTTCTAGTGGTGGCGGTACCGTCCGCGGCGTGATCCTCCTCACCGGAGCCACCGGGACGATCGGAACGGCGCTGCTCAGGCGCCTCATCGCGGACGGCAAGCAGGTTCGCTGCCTCGTGCGCGATCCGCGGCGGCTCGGCCCCGAGCGCGTGCGGGTGCAGATCGCGCTGGGCGACCTCTCCAACCCGGCGTCCTTCCGGCACGCGCTGCGCGGCGTGGACACGGTGGTGCACCTCGCGGCCGCCATTCGCGACCAGGACGCCGCTTCGATCGAGGAGCTGAACGCGGTGGCCACCATGCGCCTGCTCCGCGCATCCGAGCGCGCGGGGGTGAAGCGCTTCATCTTCTTCTCCGCGCTCGGCGCGAGCTTGTACTCGCCCTCTCGCTTCTTCCGCGCGAAGGCGCTGGCCGGGCAGGCCGTGCTGGGCTCGCCGTTCGACACATACGTGTTCGCCCCCTCGATCGTCTACGCGCCCGGCGATCCCTGGATCCGCCTGCTGGAGCGCATGTCGTGGCTGCCGGCCATGCCGGTGTCCGGTACCGGGAAGGCGATCTACCAGCCGATCTGGGCCGACGACACAGCGGCCGCCATCATGGCCGTGCTCGACGGCCGCGGGAACGGAAAGGCGGCGATCGAGCTGGCCGGCCCGGAGACGCTCTCGCACGACCAGATCATCAAGACGGTGCTGCGCTCCCTCGGGCGGCGGCGACGGCTGCTGCACATCCCGCTGCCGCTCGTGCACGCCGGCCTGTGGGCGGTGGAGGCGGCCGTGGGCAGTTCGTCGGCGTTCGCCACTTGGGAGGAGGCGGAGCTGATGGAGCTGTCGATGGTGAGCGCGCGGAGCACTGCGGATGCCGAGGCGCTCGGCGTGAACCCGCTGCGGATGCGCGCCGTGCTCGGCTAGTACGCGGGCCGCTCGCGGCGGCGTTCCCGGCCGCGCTCGCCGGGGTCGCCGAAGATCGCGTGGAGGATGGCGTTGGTGATGCTCACGATGATCGCGGCGAGCACGCCCCACCAGAACGTCTGGATGTCGAAGTCCTTCACGAGCCAGTCCGTGATGTAGAGCATCAGGACGTTGAGCAGGAAATAGAAGATCCCGAGCGTGACGATGATGAACGGGATCGACAGGAACGTGAGCACCGGCTTGATGAAGGCGTTCACCACCGTGAACACGAGGGCCGCGACCAGCAGCGACCACCAGCTGTCGCCGTAGTTCACGCCCGACAGGAGCCAGCACGCGACGAACAGCGCGAGTGCGTTGAAGGCCCAGCGCACCACGAGCCTTTCGAGCATGGGGGAATCGTAGACCGCATCGCCGACGGCAGGTGTGCTACCTTGCCACGCGCGGTAATCTCCAGTAATCCCATAGAGAAAGCGGACTAAGTAGACAATGCGGATCCGAACGCTCTTCAGCCTCATCTCTGCCGTTGCCGCGCTGGCCCTCGTCGTGGCCGTGACGGGCTGCGGCGGCTCGGCCAGCGGGAGTAGCGGCGGCAAGGTCGCGCTCGTGGCCTATTCCACGCCCCAGGAGGCGTACGCGCAGCTCATCCCGGCGTTCCAGAAGACGAGCGCCGGCAAGGGCGTGACGTTCAGCCAATCGTTCGGCGCCTCGGGCGACCAGGCACGAGCGGTCACGTCGGGACTCCCGGCGGACGTGGTCGAGTTCTCGCTCGCGCCGGACATGGACAAGGTGGTGAAGGCCGGGCTCGTTGCCTCGAACTGGAACCAGAACAAGTGGAACGGGTTCGTTACCGACTCGGTGGTCACGCTCGTGGTGCGCAAGGGCAACCCAAAGGGCATTCACGACTGGTCCGACCTGGTCAAGCCCGGGGTACAGGTGATCGAGCCGAACCCCTTCAGCTCGGGCGGCGCGCGCTGGAACGTGATGGCGGCGTATGGCGCGCAGCTCAAGGAGGGCAGGACCCCAGCGCAGGCGCTGGCCTACCTGCAGCAGCTCTTCAAGAACGTGGTGGTGCAGGACAAGAGCGCGCGCGACGCGATGCAGACGTTCACCTCCGGGAAGGGCGACGTGCTGATCGCGTACGAGAACGAGGCGATCAACGCGCAGCAGAAGGGCAAGGCCGTGGACTACGTCACGCCCAAGGACACGATCCTGATCCAGAACCCAATCGCGGTGACGAAGGACTCGCAGCCGGCGGCGCAGAAGTTCGTGGACTGGCTGCACACGGACGCGGCACAGAAGATCTTTGCCGCGCGCGGCTACCGGCCGGTGGTGTCCTCGCTCGTGGACAAGAGCAAGTTCCCCACACCAGCGGGGCTGTTCACGATCGACAGCCTCGGCGGCTGGGACCAGGTGATGGCGAAGTTCTTCGATCCGTCGAGCGGCAGCGTGGCGAAGATCGAGCAGGGCCTGGGGGTCTCCACTGCCAAGTAGAGCCGCGGCACTCCCGCGCCCGTTCGGCGCATCCTCCTCCTCCACGAGGGCCCGGTCCCGTCCACCCCTGGTGGGCGGGATCGCGGTCCTGTGGCTGAGCCTCATCGTGCTGCTGCCGCTCGCGGCCGTGGTGCAGAAGTCGCTCGAGGGCGGGCTCAGCCGGTTTTGGCAGGAGGTCACCTCGCCGCAGGCGCTCGCCGCGCTCGAGCTCACTCTGGGCGTTTCGGTGGTGGTCACGCTGATCAACGTGGTGATGGGCACCCTGATCGCCTGGGTGCTCGTGCGGGATGAGTTCCGCGGGAAGAGCGTTGTGAACGCGATCATCGACCTGCCGTTCGCGCTCCCGACCATCGTGGCCGGCCTCACCCTGCTCGCGCTATACGGGCCCAGCAGCCCGCTGCACGTGAGCCTCGCGTACACCCGCGCGGGGGTGGCGCTCGCGCTCCTGTTCGTGACGCTTCCCTTTGTGGTGCGCGCGGTTCAGCCCGTCCTGCTCGAGCTCGACAGAGAGGTGGAGGAGGCGGCATGGTCGCTTGGCGCCTCGCAGGCGCTCACCTTCCGGCGCGTGGTGCTGCCGAGTCTGCGCGGCGCGATCGTGTCCGGCGCCGGGCTCGGCTTCGCGCGGGCGCTCGGTGAGTTCGGCTCGGTGGTGCTCATCTCGGGCAACCTGCCGTTCAAGACGGAGGTCGCGTCCGTGTACGTGTTCGGCCAGCTCGAGAACGACAACGTGCCGGCCGCCGCAGCCGTGTCGGTGGTGCTGCTCGTGATCTCGTTCGTGCTTCTGATGCTCTTGAACAGGCTGGCGAGAAGGGAGCGTCATGAGGTCTAGGCTCACCCTGCGATTCGCCGGCCTCGGCTACCTGGCACTGCTGCTCGGGATCCCGGTCGGGCTCGTGCTGTACCGGACGTTCCAGCACGGGGTCGCGGCTCCAATCCGCTCGCTCACCTCGTCGGATGGGGCGCACGCCTTCTGGCTCACGCTCGAGATCGCGGCGATCGCGGTGGTGGTGAACACGATCTTCGGTGTGGCGATGGCGCTGCTGCTGGTGCGCAGGCGCTTCCCGGGCAAGTGGTTCCTCAGCGGCCTGGTGGACCTGCCGTTCGCCGTGTCGCCAGTGGTGGTGGGACTCGCACTGCTGTTGGTCTACGGCCGCACGGGCTGGTTCGGCGGCTGGCTGGCCGACCACGGCGTGCGCGTGATCTTCTCCATGCCCGGCATGGTCCTGGCCACGATCTTCGTGTCGTTGCCGTTCGTGGTGCGGGAGACGGTGCCGGTGCTCGAGGAGCTCGGGACCGATCAGGAGGAGGCCGCCGCCACACTCGGGGCCTCGGGCACGCGCACCTTCTGGCGCGTCACGCTGCCGGCGATCCGCTGGGGCGTGGGGTACGGCGTGGTGCTCACCACCGCGCGTGCCCTCGGCGAGTTCGGGGCGGTGAGCGTGGTGTCCGGGCGGCTCGTGGGGCAGACCGAGACGCTCACATTGCGCGTGCAGAACGAGTTCGAACGGTTTGACCTGACCGGCGCGTACGCCGCCTCGGCACTGCTAGCCGTGATGGCGATCGCGGTGCTGCTGGTGATGACCGCGCTCGAGCGCAGGAGGCACGCGGGATGATCTCCGCGAAGGGCATCAGCAAGAGCTACGGCGATTTCGTGGCTCTGCACAGCGTCTCGATCGATGTGCCCGCCGGATCGCTCACCGCGCTGCTCGGCCCGAGCGGCAGCGGCAAGTCCACGCTGCTGCGCGTGATTGCCGGCCTCGAAGAGCCGGACGCCGGCAGCGTTCTGATCGAGGAGCGCGACGTGACGCATGTGCCGCCGCAGCGGCGCGGTATCGGCTTCGTGTTCCAGCACTACGCCGCCTTCAAGCACATGACCGTCGCGCAGAACGTGGCGTTTGGCCTTCAGGTGCGCAAGCGCCCGAAGGAAGAGATCCGCGAGAAGGTGGAGGAGCTGCTCGAGCTCGTGCACCTGAGCGGATGGTCGGGCAGCTACCCCGCCAACCTGTCGGGCGGCCAGCGGCAGCGCATGGCGCTTGCGCGGGCCCTGGCGGTGGAACCGACCGTGCTGCTGCTCGACGAGCCCTTCGGCGCCCTCGATGCCCGAGTGAGAGAGGAGCTGCGCTCGTGGCTGCGCCGCCTCCACGACGAGCTGCACGTGACCACCGTCTTCGTCACGCACGACCAGCGCGAGGCGATGGAGGTGTCGGACCAGGTGGTGGTGCTGAACGAGGGGCGGGTGGAGCAGGCCGGCGCGCCGGTGGAGGTGTACGACAAGCCGGCGAACGACTTCGTGATGGGCTTCGTCGGGCCCGTGACGGAACTGGACGGCCGCACGGTGAGGCCGCACGACTTCGATCTCTTCCACGAACCGGCGACCGGCGCGGTGGAGGCGCAGGTGGAGCGGATAGTGCCCCTCGGCTTCGAGGTGCGTGTGGAGCTCGTGCTGGGCGACGGTAGCCCGTTGATCGTCCAGCTCACGCGGATGGAGTCGGAGCTGCTCGAGCTGACCGCGGGCGAGATCGTCTACGCGCGTCCGCGCTCAGCGCCGAGCCCAGGCGCCGGGCTGCTCGGTGAGGCGCAGGACCTTCTTCGGTAGCCGGTCGTTCGCGATGTCGGCGAGCGTGACGGTCTCGAGCACGGCGCGGATGTTCGCGCGGAGCGCCACCCAGACGTCCTGAAGCTGCTCGGCCGAGCCGACGTACTCGAGATCCTCGGGCGACTCCCCTCGCACGCTCGCCAGCGGCCCCTCCACCGCCCGGAACACGTCCGCCACGCTGATCTCCTCCGGCGGCTTGGCGAGCCAGTAGCCGCCCTCCGGCCCGCGCTGGCTGCGCACGATCCCGGAGTGCCTGAGGTCGATCAGGATGTTCTCGAGGAACTTGAGCGGAATCCTCTGAGCCGCCGCAAGAGCATCCCCCTTAACCGGCTTGCCGGCTCCGGCGAGCTCGAGAGCGGCCCGCACCGCATAGTCGGCCTTCGCAGTGATGCGCACTCCGTCAATTCTGCACCAAGCCCGTAAAAAAAGAGGGCCCGGCGCGATGCCGGGCCCTCCAAGACAACCGCGTGAGCGGTTGGGCTACATCATGCCGCCCATTCCGCCCATGTCGGGCATGCCGGCTCCGCCGCCACCATCCTTCTCGGGCACCTCGGCCACGATGGCCTCGGTGGTGAGGATGTTCTTGGCGATGGAGGCTGCGTTCTGCAGCGCGGAGCGCGTGACCATGGCAGGGTCGATCACGCCGGCGGCCACGAGATCGACGATCTCGCCGCTGTCGGCGTTGAGGCCGTGGCCCTTCTTGGCCTTGCGGACGTCGTTGACGACGACCGAGCCCTCGAGGCCCGCGTTGAACGCGAGCTGACGGAGCGGCTCCTCGAGCGCGCGGAGGATGATCCTGCCGCCGGTGCGCTCGTCCTCGTCGTCGAAGCCGTCGACGTTCACGGCGGTCGACGCCTGGAGCAGCGCCACGCCGCCGCCCGGCACGATGCCCTCCTCGAGGGCCGCGCGGGTGGCCTGCAGCGCATCCTCGACGCGGTGCTTCTTCTCCTTCATCTCGGTCTCGGTGGCAGCGCCGACCTTCACGACCGCCACACCGCCGGCCAGCTTCGCGAGGCGCTCCTGGAGCTTCTCACGGTCGAAGTCCGAGTCGGTGTTCTCGATCTCGGTCTTGATCTGGTTGATGCGGCCCTTGATCGCGTCGCTGTCGCCGGCGCCGTCGATGATCGTGGTGTTGTCCTTCGCCACGACCACGCGGCGGGCGCGACCGAGCTGGTTGATCTGGGTGTTCTCGAGCTTGAGACCCATCTCCTCGGTGATCACCTCGCCGCCCGTGAGGATCGCGATGTCCTCGAGCATGCGCTTGCGGCGATCGCCGAAGCCCGGAGCCTTCACCGCGACGCCGGTGAAGGTGCCGCGGAGCTTGTTCACCACGAGAGTGGCGAGCGACTCGCCCTCCACGTCCTCGGCGATGATCAGGATCGGCTTGCCGGACTGGATCACCTGCTCGAGCACGGGCAGGAGGTCACGCACGGAGCCGATCTTGGAGTTGGCGATGAGGACGTACGGATCCTCGAGCACCGCCTCCATGCGCTCCTGGTCGGTGACCATGTACGGCGAGATGTAGCCCTTGTCGAACTGCATGCCCTCGGTGAACTCGAGGTCCATGCCGAACGTCTGGCCCTCCTCGACGTTCACGACGCCGTCCTTGCCGACCTTGTCGATCGCGTCGGCGATCACGTCGCCGATCTCGTCGTC